>JALNWC010000086.1 GCA_023231075.1 Rhodoferax sp. | reverse complement strand
TGCTGTTCATCATCCGCGCGTCGGCTTCGCCCTTGAAGAAGGTGTAGTAGAGCGTGCCGGTGATGGCATCGCCCGCGTGCAGCTTGAGCAGGTTGGGTGTGCCAGCGAGCGACTTGAACACCGTTGCCTGGCGGGCAAAGCCACCCAGATCCACCTGCGTCTGCACGCCGTCCAGCGTCAGCGTCTGGGCAGCGATGGGCTCCAGTTGCGAGTGGTGGTCGTTGATGTGGGCAATATTGAGTTCCAGTGGTTTGAAGCTGGGCTCGTCATTGCCGCCGCAAGCGGCGAGGGTCGAGCCCAGAAGGGTCACGATGCCGGCAGCGGCCAGGGCGCGGGTGCTGAATGGGATGTGCATGGGGCTGGAGGTGAGTTGGGTTGAGTAAAACTGCGGTAGGTTAGTGCGGCAGTGTGACTTTCGTGTGTCAAAGCGGCCCCGCGACGGGTCACGGCTTCGTCACACAAAGCGTTTACAAAGCAGGGCGCGATGCCGGCTGTGCAAGCCCGTGTGCGGCTCACCCAGCGACTTGTCGCTTCAACTCCCCCTTCAATTTCAGAGAGATGTTTTCATGCTTCAAACTTCCCGTCGAGACTTTGTGATCCGTCTGGCCTCGTTGGCCGCTGTGGCTGGCTCCGGTGCTGCGCTGACCGCCTGCGGTGGTGGCGATGATGTGGCGCCGAGCTTCAGCTATGGCGTGGCCAGTGGTGACCCGCTGGCAGATCGCGTGATGCTGTGGACCCATGCGCAGTACGACGGTGTGACCGATGACGTGGCCCTGACCTGGGAGGTGGCCACCGATGCCGCTTTCGCCACGCTCACGGCCTCGGGCAGCGCGCGCGCGGTGGCGGCCGCTGCGTTCACGGTGAAGGTGGATGCGACGGGCCTGAGCGCCGGCAAGGACTATTTTTTCCGTTTTCGCGCAGGCGCTTACAGCTCGCCCGTGGGACGCACCCGCACGCTGCCCGCCGCAGGAGCTGCCAGCCTGTCGATGGCGGTGATGAGTTGCGCCAACTACCCCGCAGGCTACTTCAACGCCTATGCCGAGGTGACCCGCACCGATGCCCGCTACGCCGTGCATTTGGGTGACTTCATTTATGAATACGGCGCGGGCGGTTATGCCAGTGCCGATGCCGTTGCGCTGGGCCGGGTGTCTGACCCGGCCAACGAGTGCCTGAGCTTGAGCGACTACCGCAAGCGCTACGCCCAGTACCGTTCAGACCCCGACAGCAAGGTGTTCCACGCAGCCATGCCCGTGATTGCAGTGTGGGACGACCACGAAATTGCCAATGACATTTACAAAGATGGCGCAGAAAACCACACCGAAAGCACCGAGGGCAAGCTTGCCGACCGCCGCGCTGCAGCCCTCCAGGCCTGGCACGAGTGGATGCCGGTACGCACCCCGGATGCCACGGATTTGCGCAAGATTTACCGCAGTTTCGACTTTGGCGGCCTGACCGCGCTGCACATGCTGGAAACCCGCTTGCTGGCGCGTGACAAGCCGGTGGAGTTTGCCGAGTTGCTCAACCCGGCCACCGCGTCCGCTGCGCTGGCCACCCTGAGTTCGACCACGCGCAGCCTGATGGGCGCCACGCAGCTGGGCTGGCTGCAAGGCCAGATGGCGGCCTCCAACGCCACCTGGCAAGTGCTGGGACAACAGGTGCTGATGGCGCGCATGAGTTTTCCGGTCAGCATGCTGTCGGCCCTGAATCCGAGCGACACCAGCCCAAGCGCACTGGCTGCGGGTCAGCAGGCCATTACCGATTACCTCATCGCCAAGGGCACGGCGGCGACGAACCCGGCGGCCTTGACCGACGCCCAAAAAGCCCTGCTTGATCCGGTGAAGAACCCCAAGCTGGGTTACAACCTGGACGCCTGGGACGGCTACCCGGTGGAGCGCGAAGTGCTCTTGACATCGGCGCAAAAGCTGGGCAAGAAACTGGTGGTGCTGGCGGGTGACACCCACAATGCCTGGTCCAGCCGCCTGACCCTGATGGACGGCAGCGTGGTGGGGCAGGAATTTGCCACCCCCAGCATCAGCTCGCCTGGCCTGGAGGAGTACCTGGCCAGCTTGCCCCCGGCAGAGGCTCAGAAGATCTTTCTGGGGGCTGTGGACGATTTGAAATACGCCGACACCGCGCGCCGGGGCTTCCTGCGCATGACGTTCACACCCACCGAGGCCAAAGGCACCTGGCACTTTGTCAGCACCATCAAGTCGCGCACCTACACGGTGGACGCCAGCGCGTCGCAGAGTTTCAGCGGGTAGGGCACGCGTGACGAGGTGACAGGGTCCCGTCAGGCGCGCAATTCAATGCCCGGCAGCCCTGGGCAGCGAATCGCTGCAATGACGGGCCATCCGGCCGTGTCAGCCTTGCTTTACAAGCGACTCGATCTGCTCAACCGGAGCGTGCCGCACATCGGCGCCGTGTACCACGTAGATCACCAGTTCCGCGATGTGCTTGGCATGATCCACGATCAGCTCCAGCGATTTTGCCAAGGAAATTACCTCCAGACAGGAAGATGTTTTGCGCGGATTTTCGATCAGGTCGTTGACCAGCTGGCCGACGATTTCATCGACTACCCCGTAGCCCAATTCGTATTCTTTGATCACAGCCACAGCAGCAGGCAGGTCCAGTTGAGCGAAGGCCTTCAGCGCACGGCTCAGCAGATCTGTCTTCAATTTGGCAGCTGCAGACAACTTTTGCAATGGCAAGGCTCCTGGTGCACCACGGCCAATGAATGCGAGCACCTTGAGCGCCATCCGGTCAGCCTCATTTCCGACGCGCTCCAGATTGCTGGAGGCTTTCGAAATGGCCATCAACAAGCGCAAATCACGCGCAGTAGGTTGACGTCTCGCAATGATGCTGGTGATTTCATGATCGATTTCAACTTCAAGCGCATTGACGGCAGCTTCCGCTGCGAGCACCTGCCGGGCACCCTCCGCATTGGAATGCGCTAGTGCGTCAATGGCTTGAAAGATCTGCTTATCAACTCGTTGTCCAAGTTCAATCAGCTGGGCTGACACGACATGAAGTTCATTTTCATACTGACTGGATAAATGCTGATCGGTCATGGGGGCCTTTTGGGTGTCGGTTGAGTATTACAGTTAGTTTAGAGGTGTTGATCCCGCAAAAACTGGACCGAATGCTATCCGATTTATTTTCCATCAGAAGGTTAAAACCACCGGCTTCCAGCCGGTCAGCTTCAGCTAGGAAAATGAGGAGGCTGGAGGTGTGAGATGGACTACAGATACGGAAGCGATACGGTATTTCAGATCGAGTACCACTTTGTGTGGGTAACGAAGTACGGCTGATTTCAGCAGAATGCGCGCTGTCACATCACTGCAACGACGGCTGCGCACAATGGCGTGTCCCTCAACCATCAAGAAGCACATCAAAGTTCCATGTACATCGACGAATCGACACAAATCTCTGCCTCGGGTCTTCGTTACCTGGCCAAGGAAAACGGTTCTCCATTCCAGGCCATCGGCGCGCCCGGCGAAACGCGGAGTTGCATCAAGTGCGGCAAACACAAGGCGCGTAGCAAAGGCAGCATTCAACGATATCTGAACGCCTTGATGTTTTTTTGCTTTGATTGCCGTCCCGTCAAAAAGGCGCCTTGAGGGCAGACATCGGGCGGTCTGACTGAGCCTGTCCGAGTGGCTTGCGGCGCGGGCAGCGCCTTGCGAATTATCAAGCCCGGATTTTGTCAGGTGAAGAAACTCGGGCTTGGCAAGTCATATTTTTTGCCGCTGATCAGGAGCCCAATCATGTTTCGCGATCGTCTCGATGCGGCCCAGCAGCTGGCCGACCGACTCAAGAGCTACCGTGGCAAGCATCCGCTCATTTTGGGGATTCCACGTGGCGCTGTTCCCATGGCCGAACGCATTGCCCGGGAACTCAAAGGTGACTTTGACGTGGTGCTGGTGCGCAAGCTGCGAGCACCCCGACAGCCCGAGTTCGCGCTTGGCTCGGTCGATGAAAGTGGCTGGACTTACCTGTCCGATGAAGCAGCCGCCTATGGTGGCACGGCCGATTACCTGGCAGCCGAGAAACAGACCCAGATGGCAACCCTGCGCGAGCGCCGCGCCCGGTACACGCCGATTCGTCCGCCCATCAGCCCCAGCGGGCGCATCGTGATCGTGGTCGACGATGGCCTGGCCACTGGCGCCACCATGATCGCGGCCCTGCATGGCCTGCGTGCCCAGAAACCTGCCAAACTCATTTGTGCGGTGCCTGTGGCGCCACCCGACACGCTGGCCAGGGTGGCAGAACTGGTAGACGACATGGTCTGCCTGGAAGCCCCCGCGTATTTCCGGGCGGTGGGCCAGTTTTACCAGCACTTCGATCAGGTGGATGACGACGAAGTGATCGAGATACTGACGAAATCCTGAGCTGGGTGACGCCTGTCAGTCTTTCGAGGCGCGCTCGGTTTTGCGGGCAGGCACCGTTTTGAGCATCGCCAGAAAGTTGGCATCGGACATGGAGGCCAAGGCCTTGATGCCTGCGCGGACAAGCACATTTTTTTTCACCGGGCTGCCGAGCTTGCTGCTGCGCAGCTTCAGTGTTTCCAGCATCAGGTATTCCAGCATCGGCAGGGAAAAGTCTTCACGTACCGTTTTTGCTTTTTTCGGTTTGAGCAGCTTGTCTGACCGGATCTCGACCGGGGGCACTGCTGTGGCTGCGGGGGCTGTCGGCAGCGCTGCGGCGGGGACGGCTGGGGCCGGGGCTGGAGCGGCTGGGGCCGGGGCGGTCGGGACAGGCCGGTTAACCGTTGTCGCCGTTGCCTTTTTTGCAGCGGGTCGGACCACTCTCTTTGCAGCGGGTCGGCCTGTTCGTTTGGCCACCGTTTGGGTGGCGACCGCTTGGACCGGCTCAACCACCACAACCGCCTCAACTGGCGCGATGGTCGATGCATTTAGTTCTGTGCTTGACATGCAAATTTTCCTTAAGTTTCACGCTTGATGCCAATCATACCGCTGACCTTGATCGTGGTACGCCAGTCCATTTGCATGCCCACTCAAATTCGCGGCTTCAGTAGATTTCCGGCACCAGAATTTCCTCTGGAATGGGCAGGCGCACATAGTCATCGTTGCGCTCCCGGGGCGGCAGCATGATGGGGGGATGCTCAAATTCCTGGTAAGGCAACTGGCTCAGCAGGTGGTGGATGCAATTGAGCCGGGCTTTTTTCTTGTCGTCAGCATGTACCACCCACCACGGCGATTCCGGTGTATGGGTACGCTCGAACATGACTTCCTTGGCCTTGGTGTATTCCTCCCAGCGGCGGCGCGACTCCATGTCCATCGGGCTGAGTTTCCATTGTTTCAGCGGGTCATGAATGCGCCCCAAAAACCGGATTTGCTGCTCTTCGTCTGAGATGGAAAACCAGTACTTGATCAGGGTGATGCCGGATCGCACCAACATTTTTTCAAACTCGGGCACCGAGCGAAAAAATTCTTCGTATTGCTCGTCGGAGCAAAAGCCCATGACGCGCTCAACACCTGCCCGGTTGTACCAACTGCGGTCAAACAAGACCATTTCGCCGGCGCCCGGCAGGTGCGCGACATAACGCTGGAAATACCACTGGGTTTGCTCTCGGGCATTGGGGGCTGGTAATGCGGCAACCCGGCAGACCCGCGGGTTCAGCCGCTGGGTGATGCGCTTGATGGTACCGCCCTTGCCGGCAGCATCGCGGCCTTCAAACAGGATCACAATTTTCTGGCCGGTCTTGACGACCCAATCCTGCAGTTTGACCAATTCTCCCTGCAGACGGAACAACTCGCGAAAATAGAGTTTTCTGCTGTTTCTGTAAGCCTCGGACTCCAGGTCGAGCGTGCCGTCGGCCATCTTGTCGAGATTGCGGTCTTCGAGTTCCAGCTCAAATTCTTCATCGTAACTATCGGCCAGATCGCGGCGAATGCGCTGGACCAGTTTTTCTTCATTCAAATCCAAACTCAACTCCTGGGTGTGTTGCGATGCGTACGTTCAAATTGATCACGAAACTGATGAATTCGGGGCTTCATCAACCAAAGCCTGCGCCACGGTGCTGGAGTCGAGCAGGAGCAGTTTGCTGGCGTAATGCCGGTCCAGGCGCCATTCGTTCAATATTTCAAGGGCCAGCTCAAAGCGCTTGTCGTCGAGTGAGTAAAGTTGTGCAACCGACAGGCTGGATTCACTCTCAAGCGCGAGCACCAGTGCCGCAATGATTTTTGCTGCGGCGTCGTTGGGGTTGTTTTCAATGAGTTTGCGGGCTTTTTTGATGGCAAGCATGGCGTGATGTCCAAATGTATCGCAGAGGGATTCTGCACCTTCTTGAAGGGTAGCCGAAAGCCTAAGGGAATTTGATGACACCCGGGTTACTTATTCATGACGGTTCAGCTTGGCAAGTCTGCTGAACAGCTTGGTGTCATAATTCTGACACATTGATGTCGTAAATTGCGACGGGTGGAACCTACTGTGGTTCAACAGCCGATCTATTTAACTTAAGGATTCCTCATGAATAAACGTATTTTCAAGTCCGTGCTGGCCACCACCATGGTGTCTTTCTTTGGCGCAGCAGCGCTGACCAGCCTGGCTAATGCGCAGAGCATCACGGGTGCCGGCGCTTCTTTTCCCGCACCGGTTTATGCCAAATGGGCGGCCGAGTACAACAAGGTCACCGGTGTCAAGGTGAATTACCAGTCCGTGGGTTCCGGCGCCGGCATCAAGCAAATCGACTCCAAGACGGTTGATTTTGGTGCCTCTGACATGCCTCAGACCGACGAGGTGCTGAAGGCCAAAGGCCAGTTCCAGTTCCCCACTGTGATCGGTGGTACCGTGCCGGTGATCAACATCAAGGGCATTGAGCCGGGTCAGTTGAAGCTCGACGGCCAGGTGTTGGGCGACATTTATCTGGGCAAGATCACCAAGTGGAGCGACGCCGCCATCAAGGCGCTGAACCCCACACTGGCACTGCCAGACGCTGACATCGCCCCGGTGCGCCGCGCCGACGGTTCGGGCACCACGTTCAACTTTACCAACTACCTGAGCGAAGTTCACCCTGAATGGAAGGCCAAAGTTGGTCAGGGTACGGCCGTGAATTGGCCTGTCGGTGCGGGTGGCAAGGGCAATGAAGGCGTGGCCTCGTTTGTCAACCGTCTGCCGAACTCGATTGGTTATGTGGAGTATTCCTATGTCAAACAAAACAAAATGACCTACGCCTTGTTGAAAAACAAGGAAGGTGTGTTTGTGTCCCCCAGTGAAGAGGCTTTCAAGGCCGCCGCCGCTGGCGCTGACTGGAACAAGTCTTTCTATCAACTGATCGTGAACC
This sequence comes from Rhodoferax sp., assembly GCA_023231075.1. Lineage (GTDB taxonomy): Bacteria > Pseudomonadota > Gammaproteobacteria > Burkholderiales > Burkholderiaceae_C > Rhodoferax. The sequence continues at coordinate 1,456 of JALNWC010000086.1, read as the reverse complement.
AGCCTGGCAAGGCCACTTGGCCCATCTCCACCGCCACTTTCATCTTGATGCACCTGCAGCAAGACAAGCCGGCACAGGCCACCGAGACCTTCAAGTTCTTTACCTGGGCCTTCAAGGACGGCGACAAGCTGGCTTCTGAGCTGGACTACGTGGCACTGCCTGACAGCGTGGTCGCGACCATTGAAAAAGCCTGGGGTCAAGTCAAGGACACTTCCGGCAAGCCTGTTGCACTGAAATAAGTTGTCCGCTCGGGGGTCGGTTTGAGCATTTGGAGCGCCAGTCATGTCCACTACACTTTCGACTGAAAAAATGTCGATCAATCTATCTGAAGCCAATGTGGGACGTGTCATGACCCAAACTTCCAGTGCCAGAGCGGCCCCGTCAAGCCCTTGGGCTGACCGTATTTTTGCCTGGCTCGCCAAAAGCGCCGCCTTGTTGACCCTGGGTCTGTTGATTGCCATTCTGGCCTCTTTGACGGTGGGGGCCTGGCCTGCCATCGAAAAATATGGGCTGGGCTTTCTGACCACAGCCACCTGGGATCCCGTGAAAGAAGAGTTTGGCGGCCTGGTCATGATCTACGGTACGCTGATGACTTCGTTCATTGCCTTGTTGATTGCCGTCCCGGTCAGTTTCGGGATTGCGATCTTTTTAACCGAGTTGTCGCCAGCCTGGCTGAAGCGCCCCCTGGGCACGGCCATTGAACTGCTGGCGGCCATTCCCTCGATTGTTTATGGCATGTGGGGCCTGTTGGTGTTCGGCCCTATTTTGTCGACCTATGTGCAGCAGCCGCTGCAAGCCACGTTCAAGGGCGTGCCTTACTTTGAGGCCCTGTTCTCGGGGCCGCCCGTCGGTATCGGTATTTTGTCGGCGGGCATCATTCTGGCCATCATGATCATTCCGTTCATTGCGTCAGTCATGCGTGACGTGTTTGAAGTCACGCCGACCCTGCTCAAGGAATCGGCCTATGGCCTGGGTGCCACGACCTGGGAGGTGGTGTCGACGGTGGTGCTGCCGTATACCAAGGCCGGTGTCATTGGCGGCATCATGCTGGGCTTGGGCCGCGCCATTGGCGAGACCATGGCGGTCACCTTCGTGATCGGTAATTTCAACCAGCTCGATTCATTGAGTTTGTTCCAGGCGGCCAACAGCATCACCTCGGCGCTGGCCAACGAATTTGCCGAAGCCGGTGAAGGCCTGCATCAGGCCTCCCTGATGTATCTGGGCTTGGTGCTGTTCTTTATTACTTTTGTGGTGTTGACGCTGTCGAAGCTGCTGCTGAACCAGCTCAAAAAGGGTGAGGGAACGGCATCATGACGACCGGTGAAACATTGATCAACGCCGCCGCGCAGTCTCAGGCTCGCCAACGGCGCTACGCCTACCGCAAAGGCGTGAACCGGGTGGCACTGCTGTTGTCTTTGCTGGCCATGGCTTTTGGTCTGTTCTGGTTGTTCTGGAT
>JALNWC010000085.1 GCA_023231075.1 Rhodoferax sp. | reverse complement strand
GAGAACGGCGCAGGCCAGCAGCAACAGCAGCGCGGCCGGCCAGCGCAGTGCAGCGGCGCGTTGCACCAGGCTAGCCAAGACGCGCCCGACGTTGGTGACGTCGTGGATGCGAAAGTTGGCCGGCAGAAGCTGTGGCAGCACGAAACGGGTCACGCTGGCGGCGGCGACCAAGCCGGCAATGGCATACAGGCCGAGTTGCGCCAGGCCCGGAAAGCCCGACAACAGCAGGGCGGCAAAGCCGGCTATGGAGGTCAGCACGCCGAGCCGGATCGTGGGCCAGAAGCGCTTGATCCAGTGCTGCGGGTCGGCCTCGCCCTGTTCGGATTGCACAAACAGGTAAATGGAATAGTCCACCGCCTCGCCGATCAGGGCGGTGCCAAAGCCCAGCGTGATGCCATGCACCGAGCCAAAGCCCAGACTGACCGCCGCAACACCTGCCAGCGCGCCGCTGATGACAGGCAAAAACCCCAGGGCGAGTGCCGTGAACGAGCGATAAACGAGCAGCAGCAGCGCCGCGATGAGCCCGATGCTGATGAGGGACAGCAGGCTGACCTGGCTTTTGATGGTCTCGCGCGATGTCACCGAGAACACGCCGGGACCGCTCATGACCAGCCGGGCGTCCGGGTGGGCCTCCGGTGCGGCCTCGAACGCCTGGCGGATCGCCGTCATGGCGCTTTGCTGGGCATCGGTATCGGAACCCGCGGCGCGCGTTTGCATCAGCAGCAGGGCGCGCGCACCGTCGCGTGAGGCCCAGGCGCCCTCTACCAGCTTGGGCTGCGTGCCGCTGCTCAGCTGTTCGAGCAATTGCACCATCTCACCGGTCGGGTCGCGCGGCAACATGGATTTCACCAGCAGCCCGGCGGGCGAAGCCAGCAGGTCAATGCTCTCGCTCAAGGCGGCGTGTAATCCTTCCGCGCTGAAGCGCGCAGGCGTCACCGCCGGGCTCAAGAGGTAGCGGTTGTTGAACAGAAAGGCGCGGTCGCGCTCGGTGTTGACGGGCTCGCCATTGTTGACGGTGACAAACGCCGCATCGGTGCGCAGGCGCTGCGCGATGTGTTTGGAGAGCCGGGCGCGGCGGGGCGCATCGGCGCCTTCAATGCCGACCAGGATCAGGCGCGAAGCCAGGCCGTCACGCAGTTGGTCCATGAGCAGCTGCTGCTCCGGCGTGGGGGTGCGCGGCATAAAGGCCGACAAGTCGGTGGTGAAGCTGGTGCGGCCGATCACGCCGGCGCAGAGCAGCAAAAACGCCAGCCACAGCGCGACGGCAAGGCGGCCACGGCGGCGTGTATCAGGCCTCACGGCGTCACCAATTTTTCAATGCTCATCAAGGAGCTGTCGCCATCGGCCTGGGTGATCTCGATGCTGCGCACCTGGTCACGGGCACCGGTGATGCGGATGCGCTGCACCACGGCCAGCATCTTGTCGTCCCGTGGCAGCAGTTGCAGGGTCCAGCGCTCTGCCGTGCCCTCCAGGCTCAGTTGATAGTTGCGCTCCAGCGCCTGGCGGTCGCCCGCCAAAGTGCCGCGAATGCTGTCGATGAACGCCGCCAGCTCGGGATAAGCCTGCAACTGCAGACGGTGTTTTTGACGGCCGCGCTCAATCAACAGGTCACCCCCGTCGATCACCATGGATTCGGGTTTGGGCTTGAGCGTGCGCTTTTCCAGGTGGTCAGGCGCGGTGTAGAACAGTTGCCCGGACGACTCGACCGGCCGCTCAAGCATGGCAATCGTCTTTTTCTCGACAAAGCTGGCCTGGCTGGACCTGTTCTGGGCCAGGGAGTCCATCAATTGCTGAATGTCCCAAGCCGCCAAAACCGCCGGGCTGGCCGTGGCCAATACCAGGCCCAGCACGATGGGCGCCAGTCTAAAAAGTCGAACGGGATGCGTCATGGCGTGGGTTGATTCTTTTCAGGAGAACGGCTGGGTCGCGGCTGGGTCGCGCGCCAGAAATCAAAGAAGTTGAACCAGTTGTAGGGCGCGCTGCGGCAGTAGGTCGCCAACAGCGCAGCATAACGTGCCATGGCCGCCTGGATCGCCAGCGTGCGCCCGCGTGGCGGCACCTTGGAGAAATCCGCCAGCGCTTCAAAGTGGATGTCGTAGCGGTTGCCGCCGCGATACAGCCCGGTCATGAACAGGACCGGGCGCCTCAATATCGCCGCCATCCTGAACGGCCCCAGCGGCAGCTCGGCCGGATCGCCCAGAAAATCAAACGCGAGGGTGTCGTCCTGGCCCAGCGACCGGTCGCCCAACATGCCCACAACCGTGCCCTGGCCCAGCAGTTCATGCACCTGAATCATCGAATCGATATGGCCCAGCGCCACGATGTCCTGTTGCGCTTCAGGATTGATGGCGCCGAGCGCGGCGTTGATCTTGCGCGCATTCTCTTCATACATCGCCATGGCCACCCGCAGGCCGGGCTGTTGGCGGCCGATGGCCCGCAGCACTTCGAAGCTGCCCAGATGCGCGCCGAGCAGGAAAACGCCCTGCCCGTCGGCGACGACTTTGTCGATAAGGTCCTGGTTGTGAACCCGGATGTCAAACAGCTCAAACCGCCCGTTGAGCAGATAGATCCGGTCATGGATCACCGACGCGAAACACAGGAAATGCCGAAACAAATGGCGCCAGCCGACCGCTGCGGGCATGGGCCGCTGGAGCACCCGGCGCAAATAATCGCGTGACATGCGACGCGCAGTCGGCGCAAACGCCAGGAAATAGGCCGCGATCGCGTAAAGCACCACGCGGCTCGCGCCCCGGCCCAGCCGCAGCGACAGCCAGGTCATCAGGCGCAGCATGAACAGGCTGCTGCGCTCGGGGCGCTGTTGCCATTCAGCGCCGCCGGACGGCGTGGCCTGCTGCTGCGTCGTCATGGCGCAGACGCTGGCAACACCAGCGTGCCGGTGGCGACTTTCCGCTGGCCGCTGGAGACATCGAAGCGGGTACTGCCCGAGACGCCCGGGGTGAGCAAAAGCGTCAGGGTCTCGCCGGGGCCGACCGGACTGAGAAACTTGGCGGCGCTGATCTGGCACACCGGCGTCGTATCAAAGCCGTCCCCGGTTGCCCTGGGTCGCCCTGTTTGCAGCGCCGCATGAACGACGGCATCCAGCAAGACCACGCCCGGCACAATCGGCGTCCCCGGAAAATGACCGGCAAAAGCCGGATGATCCGGCGCGATGAAAAGCGTGGTCTCAAGCGGCATGGGGCGTGCCTTTGCGCTGATGCTGGGATGCCAGTGCCTGCAATGCGTCGCGCGGCAATTTGCCGGTGCTGTTGCGAGGCAGCGATGCCAGCAGCACCAGCGGCCGGGGGATGAACACCGCGTCGATGCGTTCCCGCAGGGCCGCCAGCAGGGTGGTCGCCTTCATGCCGGGCGCGACGGCAAAAGCCATCAAGCGCGTCACGCTGACGTCGTCATGCTCGGCGGGCATGAAAAACGCGCCGTCGATCACGCCCGGGATGGCATTGAGCTGATGGTTCAGGTAGTCGATCGAGCTGCGTTTGCCCGCGATGTTGATGAGATCGGCGGTGCGGCCATGCAGCAGGAAACGCCCACCATGCAAGAGTTCGAGTTCGTCCGCCATCGGCATGGGCGGCTGAACATGGCCGCCCGAGACCCAGGTGCGCCCCTGCGAAACGCTGAGCGTGAGCTCCGGGAAAGGCGTCCATTGGGCGGTCTGAGTGGTGCGCCGGGTCGCAATCTGGCCGGTCTCGGTCGAACCGTAGATTTCAAACAAGGGCGCCTGCAGGCGGGCCTCGACGGCCAGCGCCAGTTGCGGCGGCATGGGCGCAGTGGCCGACAGGACCAGATCGGGGGCGGGAATGTCCAGCCCCGACGCCAGCAGGACCTTCAAATGCAGGGGCGTCGTGACCAGCAGGCACGGGCGCGGCGATTGCGCGAGCACCGAGCAGATGTCGGCCGAGTAAAACGGATGCGCCGCGCTCAGGGCTGAGCCGCTTTGCAGCGCCAGCAGCACGGAGGACTCAAAGCCATACATGTGTTGCGGTGGCACCGTGGCCACCATGCTGTGGCGCCTGCCATCCAACAGCCCCAGGCGCGCGGCTTCGGCGCGAACGCTGCGAACCAGTCCACCCCAACCCTTTCGGTGCGCCACCGGCGTGCCGGTCGAGCCGGACGTGAACACGATGGCCGCCGTGCGTGCGGCCGGAATTTCGGGAACGTCATAGGTGGCGCTGGCTGCATCCGCTGCTGCTGCAGCAACGGCCCGCGCGCCGGCCCACACAAATTGGGGCGGGTCAAAGGCCTGCGGCTGGTCGACCAGGCAAAACACGTCGGGCGCAAAGTGCTTCACCTGGCGCATCATCTCTATCGTGAGCGTGGGCGGCAGCAGGCTGATCTTGTCGGCCAGCAAGGCCGCTGCCACGCCGACGGCAAACCGGTAGCGGTCGACGCAGACATTGAGAACATGCCGGCCTGCGGGTAAATCTGCGGCCAGTTGCCTGACATCGGCCAGAAAATGCGCCACGGTGATCGGACCGGCAGGGCCGTAAGCCAGGATGTCTTGCGCGTGCGGGTGCGTGACAAGCGGGAAGCTGCTCATGGTCGGCGCGCCTTGTCTTCTGCGCTCGCTTGCCGGTAAGCGCGAATCGCCGCCAGCGGCCCGGCGCGGTCAGAAGCGGGCAACACATAACAGCGCGCCGCATACTCACCCACAAACATCAAGCCCAGCAGCGGAATGCCCAGCAGGTTGGCAAAAGTCGACCAGATGGCGGCAGGCGCGAGCCAAAACAGCAGCAGCGACAACCCTGCGGTGGCGCCGAAATAAAAGGTCCAGCTCCAGGTGGCCGCGCGCGTGTAGCGCGTGAGCGCGGGCGTCAGGCTGCCGTGCACGATGCTGGCAAAGCGCGAAATCATGGGTGTGCCGCCGCGTTGCAGGGTTTTGCCGAAGGCCACGCACAGCAGCGCATACGTGCCTGCATGTTGCAGCAGAAAGACCCAGTTGTAATGGGCCACCAGCCAGCTCTTGACGCCGTAAATCACGGCGCATGCCGCCAGGCTCAGGACCAGCATGAGGGTGCGTTGGCGCGAACGCCAGGCCAGCATGAAAGCCAGGGCGAGCAAGGGCGCGAGGGCGACCAGGGCGCCCTGCAGATCGGGCGTGGTGGACGCGGCGGCCCGGTGCGACAGCACCGCATAGGCGACTCCCAGGGCCAACAGACCGCCCCAACGACCGGCTTGCTTGAGCCGTGTCGCCAATTCGGTTTTCACTGGGTGCGCTGGGCGGCGATATGGTTGCTCAGGCTGCGCAGCGACAGGAAGATGGCGTGGTTGTCTTCCTGTCCTGCGCGCAGTTGCAGGCCGTAGCGTTTGGAGACCACGAGTGCAATTTCCAGGATGTCGATGGAGTCCAGCCCCAAGCCGTCGCCATACAGGGGTTCATCGGCTTGCACGTCGGCCGCGCCAACGTCCAGGTTCAAAGCGCTCACCACCAGTTCAGCAACTTCAAATAGCAGGGCTGCATCGGCCGTTGGGGAGGATGCTGGCAGGGTCAGTTCGGGCATAGGTAAGACCAATGTGGGTGGGTGGGCAGAGTGACAAAACCGACACCGATGGGCCGGCGGCCCTTGTCGCGCGCCTGATTTTAACGAAAAGCGCGTCACACCCGGTGCCGGCGTAACGGATCACCGCCTGAAACGGGCTCAGTCCGGCGCCTGCTGCTCGCCGTCGATGTACAGCCAGCGCCCGTCCTCCTGCACAAAGCGGCTGATCTCGTGCATGCGAGCGCCGCGCCCGCTCTCGCGGTAACGCGCCACGAACTCCACCACCCCGGCGTCGCCCGCGGCTTGGGCGTGGCGCACTTCCAGCCCGAGCCATTTGAGTGGCGGCAGTTCGAGCTCGCCGGGGGAGGTGGACGGGTGCCAGGTGGCCAGCAGGTAGTCGATCAGCCCCAGCCCGTAGGCGCTGTAACGCGAGCGCATCAGCGCCTCGGGCGTGGGCGCGTGCAGGCCTTGCGCCAGACCAGCGTGCCAGCGGCCGCAACAGTCACCATAGGTCAGGCCGCTGTCGCAGGGGCAGGCGGCGTGAAAGGCAAGGACGTTCTTTTTCATGACGACGATGGTAACGGGGCGGGCCCTTGCGGCGTTGGCAGCAGTGATCGTAAACTCGTTGCCAACCATGACGATTCCTTGGCATCCACCCCTTCACCCGCGTCCATCGGCTTAGTTTGATGCACGCTTTCTGGAAAAACATCCGCTTGCTGGAAGGCTGGGCACCCGGCCTGATCACCTTGCAGCACTACCAGCGCGCCTGGCTGCTGCGCGACCTGGTGGCGGGCCTGGCGCTCACCGCCATCCTGGTGCCGGTGGGCATGGGTTATGCCGAGGCGTCGGGTCTGCCCGCCATTCATGGTCTGTATGCCACCCTCGTTCCGCTGATCGTGTATGCCATTTTTGGCCCCAGCCGCATCCTGGTGCTGGGCCCCGATTCGACCCTGACGGCCGTGATTGCGGCGCTGATCCTGCCGCTGGCAGCTGGCAGCGTGGAGCGCGCCGTGGTGCTGGCGGGCATGCTGGCCATTTTGTCGGGCATCTGCTCCATGCTGATCGGGCTGGCGCGTCTGGGGCTGCTGGCCGACCTGCTGTCCAAACCCATCCGGATCGGCTTTCTGAACGCCATCGCCCTGACCGTGCTGGTCGGGCAATTGCCAAAAATAATGGGCATTCCGGCCACCTCGGGCGACCTGTTCGACCAGCTGCACCATCTGCTGCAAAGCCTGATCAGCGGTCAGAGCAACGGGGTGGCGCTGTTGATGGGTGGCACCAGCCTGGCCCTGATTCTGCTGCTGGCGCGTCTTTGGCCGAACCGGCCCGGCCTGTTGCTGGTGGTGCTGCTGGCCACCGGCATCTCGGCCTGGTTCAAGCTGGCGGACACAGCCCATTTGTCCGTGCTGGGGCGGCTGCCACAAGGCCTGCCGCACTGGCAGTTTCCCTCGGTCTCCTGGCACGACGTGCGGCAGTTGCTGCCCGGCGCCGTCATTATTTCCCTGCTCTCGTTTACCGACACCAGCGTGTTGTCGCGCGCGCTGGCGCAACGTGGCGGCTACCGGGTCAGCCAGAGTCAGGAGATGGTGGCGCTGGGCCTGGCCAACATCACCACCGGGCTGTGTCAGGGGTTTGCCATCAGCAGCAGCGCCTCGCGCACCCCGGTGGCCGAGGCCGCCGGCGCCAAAACGCAAGTGACCGGTCTGGTGGGTGCGCTGGCCATTGCCCTGCTGCTGGTCTGGGGCACCGAATGGCTGCAGAACCTGCCCAGCGCGGTGTTGGGCGCCGTGGTGATTGCGGCCTGCCTGTCGTTTGCCGATGTGGCGGGCATGCGCCAGATGCTTCGGCAGCGCAAGCTGGAGTTTGCCCTGTCGCTGACCAGCTTTGTCGGCGTCGCCCTGATTGGCGTCATCGAAGGCATTTTCATCACCCTGGCACTGACCATGCTGGCGCTGCTGTGGAACGTCTGGCACCCTTACTTTGCGGTGCTGGGACGCGTGGACGGTGCCAAGGGTTACCACGACGTGGTCAGGCACCCGGAGGGTCGGCGCGTGCCCGGCCTGGTGCTGTTTCGCTGGGATGCGCAACTCTTCTTTGCCAACGGCGAGCTTTTTCAGGAACAGGTGCATCACGCCATCGCCACAGCGCCGACCCCCACCCGGCGCCTGGTGGTGGTGGCCGACGCCATTAGCGACATCGACATCACCGCCGCCGACATGCTGGTCAGCCTGTATCTTGACCTGAAACAGCAGGGCATCGAGCTGTACTTTGCCGGGCTCAAGGGTCAGGTGAAAGACCGCCTGAAAGATTACGGCACGCTGGACCAGATCGGCCACGACATTTTTGCCCCCACCGTGGGCAATGCGGTCAATCTGTACCGGGCCAGCCACGCGGTGGACTGGAAGGACTGGGATGAGGTGTGAGCCACGAAAGTCCCTGGACTGGTTTACAAAGTGCTTGAAAATCAACCACGAGATGGTTGATTTTCAACCACTAGAATGCAGTCCATGCACCCCAGACACATTGCCCCATTGCTGACCGAAGCCCTCGCCGATACCCCGGTGGTTCTGATCAACGGCGCCCGACAAAGCGGCAAAAGCACCTTGGCACAGGCGCAGTCCACAGGCACGCCACGGCAGTACCTGACTTTGGACGATGCGGTGGTGCTCAATGCCGCCAAGTCTGACCCGGCGGGGTTCATCGATGGCTTGCAAGGTGCCGTCACGCTGGACGAAGTGCAGCGTGTGCCCGAGATTTTTCTGGCCATCAAGGCGGCCGTTGACCGGCAGCGCCAACCGGGTCGCTTTCTATTGACCGGCTCGGCCAACGTGCTGCTGTTACCGGGCATCGCGGACTCGCTGGCCGGGCGCATGGAGGTGTTGTCGCTGTGGCCTTTGTCCAGTGCGGAAATCGCAGACAGCGCAGGTCTGAACCGGGCCGATGCCTTGTTTCAGGGCGATTGGTCTGGCCTGATGGTGCCGCCCTGTGAACGCGCCGCGTTGATAGAACGCCTGTTGGCTGGCGGGTTTCCAGAGGCCGTCAGCCGCACCAGCGCGCGTCGGAGAGACGCCTGGTTTGACAGTTATGTTCAGGCCATTTTGCAGCGCGACGTGCGCGAGCTGGCCAATATCGAGCAGTTAACGGAAATCCCCAATTTGTTGGCCCTGTTGGCCACACGCAGCGGCACGCTGCTCAATTTTGCCGAACTGTCGCGCAGCGCAGCCATCGCGCAGAGCACACTCAAACGTTACTTTGCGCTGCTGGAAATG
>JALNWC010000084.1 GCA_023231075.1 Rhodoferax sp. | reverse complement strand
GGTCGGACGTGGTTCCGAGAACAAGGTGGCCTTTGTCGCTGCTGTCTCCCTCACCGATGAAGGTCGCCCTTTGCGTGTCAAGCTCAGCCCGGTGTCCGGCTTCAAGCTCAAAGCTATTGCAGACTGGGCCAGCAAATGCCTGGCCGCTGGCAGCACCGTGTATTCCGACGGCTTGGCGTGCTTTGGCGCGGTGACCCAGGCTGGTTGCAGCTGCGCAGTGTGGGCCGCACTCGCAGGGCTCGATTCGAATGGTGGCTGAAGTTCATTGCTAATCAGCTAAGACTTTCAATCGTCATGACCGGTCGATCTGGTGTACGATTACCGACCTGCTGAGGGTAGACAAACCTGACGAGCTGCCGTCTTAACTAGAACATTGGCTGTAACACACTGACCAACCATCAAGAAGGAGCGCGCCATGGGTGACAAAATCAAACTGGATGGTGCTGGACACGACGCTGGGTTAACTTATTTTTACAAGGAAAACCAACCATGAACGCCAAACTGACCAAAGCCCCCATGATCGATATCGGCATCAGTGCCGACGAGCGCAAGAAGATTGCCCTGGGCCTGTCTAGCCTGCTCGCCGACAGCTACACCCTGTATCTGATGACGCACAACTTCCACTGGAACGTGACCGGACCGCAGTTCAACAGTCTGCACCAGATGTTCATGCTCCAGTACACCGAACAGTGGAATGCACTGGACATGATCGCAGAGCGCATCAGGGCGCTCGGGCACCCGGCCCCCGGAACCTACAAGGCATTCGTCAAACTGGCCTCTATCAAGGAAGTCGATGGCGTTCCCAAGGCGACCGACATGATCCGCCACTTGGTTGCCGCCCAGGAAGCCACGGCGCGCACCGCACGCCAGCTGTTCCCGGTGGTCGGTGCCGCGGAAGATCAACCAACGGCTGATCTTCTGACTCAACGCCTGGATGTACATGAAAAAACCGCCTGGATGCTGCGCAGCCTGCTTGAGGATTGAGGGGCGGGGGACTCTAATCAAGCCGCTCAACGACCCAATGCTCGGTCCAGGCCATATGCGTGTCACTACGGCCTGGCCTGAAGACAACAAACGGTTTGTCGAAGCACTGCCGGAGGTGCTGTGCCATGCCTAGAGTTGCCCCCTTCGAGACTCACCATCAGCGCTATGAGGCGTGGTTTGAAAAGCATGAGCTTGCCTATATCTCGGAACTTCTCGCCCTGCGCCCGTTCGTGCCCTGGGAGGGATGGGGAATCGAGATCGGGGTGGGCAGCGGCCGCTTTGCCGCGCCGCTGGGGGTGCAGGTGGGCGTGGATCCCTCGCCTGCTATGCTGGTTCACGCCGCTGCACGCGGCATCGAGGTCGTGGAAGGCGTGGCTGAACACCTGCCTTTCGCAGACGGCAGCTTCGACCATGCCTTGGTGGTGACTACCCTCTGCTTCGTGGACTCGCCCGCGCGTATGCTTGCCGAGGCGCGCAGGGTGCTCAAGCCGGGCGGGCGCCTGGTGATCGGCTTCATCGACCGGGAAAGCGCCCTGGGGCAAAATTATTTGCTGCATCAGGAAGAGAGTGTGTTTTACCGCGAAGCCACTTTCTATTCCGCTGACGAGGTGGCGCAGCTCCTGCTGGAAACCGGCTTCACGATTGGCGCTTGGGGTCAGACACTCGCGCATCCCTTACCCGAGACGCGGGAGATCGAACCTTTGCGGACAGGGCGCGGTCAATGCTCGTTCGTGGTCGTCGCGGCAACAAGGGTGGGCTGATTTGTGGGGACATTTGCCAAGATCATCGCGTTTGTGGTCGCGCTCGGGGCCTTGCAGGCGGGCGCTGCGTCAGCCTCCGCGCCGCTGCCGGTGTTCGTCAGCATCCTGCCGCAGAAGTATTTTGTCGAACGCGTTGGCGGCGAGCAGGTTGTGGTTTCAGTCATGGTGGGCTCCGGGCAGAGTCCGGCAACCTACGAGCCGACGCCGCGGCAGATGACGGCGCTGTCCCAGGCGCGGTTTTATTTTTCCATCGGGGTGGCGTTCGAGGACACCTGGATGACGCGCATCCAGGCCGCGCACCCTGCCTTGCGCGTGGTGCCCATGCAGCGCGGTATCGCGCTGCTGCCTCTGACCGGCCCGAGAGGCGAGGATGCCGGCACCGATCCGCACATCTGGACCAGCCCGCTGCGGGTGAAGATCATGGCGACAAGCATCCGCGATGCCCTGATCGAGACCGACCCCGCCCACCGTGGCGACTACGAATTGAACTATCGTGCGTTCATCGCCGAGTTGGACGCGCTGGACCGGGATGTCCGGGCCCTCCTGATGTCGGCAAAAGGCAAGTCCTTTCTGGTATTTCATCCGTCCTGGGGCTACTTCGCGAGCGACTACGGACTGCGTCAAATTCCGATCGAGGCCGAGGGCAAGGAGCCGGGGGCCAAGGCGCTCGTGCGCGTGATCGATCTCGGCAAGCGGGAGGACGCGCGGGTCATCTTCGTGCAGACCCAGTTCAGCCGGCGCACCGCCGAAACTGTTGCCGCGGCCATCGGTGCCCGGGTGGTGGCAGTGGACCCGCTGGCGGAAAATTATCCGCAAAATCTGTTGCGGGTCGCGCATGAATTCGCCGAGGCCTTGAAATGAAACCGGCCATCGAACTGAAGGATGTTTCCTTCGCCTACGACATCGGCCCGCCGGCGCTGGAGCATGTCAGCCTGGCCGTGGGGGAAGGCGAGTTCCTGGGCCTGGTGGGGCCAAATGGCGGCGGCAAGAGCACACTGCTCAAGCTCGTGCTCGGGCTGCTCCGACCCAGTTCGGGCGAGGTGCGCGTGGCCGGTGGAACCCCGCAAGAATCACGCAAAGTGATCGGTTATGTGCCGCAATATGCCCGCTTCGCCCGCGACTTCCCGATCTCAGTGGAAGAGACGGTGCTGATGGGACGGCTCGGTACGACCCCGCTGATGGGCGGCTACCGCGCCGCGGATCGCGAGGCGGCGCGCCTGGCGATGGCGGAGACCGAAGTGCTGGACCTGCGGCAGCGCCCGCTCGGCACCCTCTCCGGCGGACAGTTGCAGCGGGTGCTGGTGGCGCGGGCGCTCGCCTGCGACCCGCGCATCCTGATTCTGGACGAACCCACAGCCAACATCGACATGCGTGGCGAGACCGAGATTTTCGACCTGTTCAAGGCACTCAACCAGCGCATGACCCTCGTCGTCGTCTCGCACGACATCGGTTTCATCTCGCGCTACGTGACCCGCGTGGCCTGCCTCAACCGCACCCTGCTGTGCCACCAACCGGTGCCGATCGGGCCGGAAATGATCGAAAAACTGTATGGCATGCCGGTGCAACTCATCCCGCATGACACGACGTGCAAGACGGAGGCGAAACCATGAGCGCTTTTCTGGAGGCGCTTGCCGGCCATGCCTTTTTGCAGCACGCCCTGGCCGCCGGCGTGCTGGCCAGCATCGCCTGCGGCATCGTCGGCAGCTACGTCGTGGTCAAGCGCATCGGCTACCTTGCTGGTGGCGTGGCTCACACCGTGCTGGGTGGCATGGGCATTGCCTATTTCCTGGGCAAAAGCCCGATCGGCGGCGCACTCATCGCCGCGCTGCTGGCGGCGCTGATCATCGGCTGGGTGAGCCTGCGCTTGCGCCAGCACGAGGACACCATCATCGGGGCACTGTGGGCGGTGGGCATGGCTACCGGGATTCTCTTCATCTCGCGCACGCCGGGTTACAACGTGGACCTGATGAGCTATCTGTTCGGCAACATCCTCATGGTGCCGCGCGCGGATCTGCTGCTCATGGCCGGCCTGGACGGCGTGATCGTCGCCCTGGTCTGGCTGTTCCGCAAACAATTTCTCGCCGTATGCTTCGACGAGGAGTTCGCACGCCTGCGCGGTGTGCCAGTCGACCTGTTTTACCTCGGACTGCTTCTGATCGTAGCCTTGACCGTGGTGATCCTGATCCAGGTGGTGGGCTTGGTGCTGGTGATCGCGCTCCTGACCCTGCCGGCTGCCATCGCCAGCCAGTATGCGCGGTCGCTCGCCGCCATGATGCTGACGGCGACGCTGCTCGGGGTCGTTTTCACCAGTGCGGGGCTGGCGCTTTCCTATGAACCCGACCTGCCCGCAGGTGCCACCATCATCCTACTGGCGGGCCTGGCCTACCTGCTTTCGACCCTGGGCCGGGGCATCTGGCTGCGCTGGCGTCGCACCACTGCCCTGCCGGAAGCGAAATCATGAGCGCTCGTCCACCCGTCCCCCTTGCGCAACTCGCACCCGGTGCGCAAGCCATCGTGCGGGAGATCCGGGGCGGTGCCGACTTCTCGGGCCGCCTGGCGGGGATGGGACTGACAAAAGGAGCACGCATCGAAATGCTGCAAAACGTCGGGCGCGGGCCTGTCTTGGTGCGCGCGCACGAAACCCGCATTGCCCTGGGCCGGGGAGAGGCGCTGAAGATCCTGGTGGAGGAGACCAGCCATGAACCGTACGCCTGAGCATACGTCGCAGGAACGGACGCTCCTGGTGGGCCTGGCCGGGCAGCCCAACGTGGGCAAGTCCACCCTGTTCAACCTGCTGACGGGCCTGACCCAGCACGTTGGCAACTGGCCCGGCAAGACGGTGGAGCGCAAGGAAGGCACGCTGGCCCACAACAAGACACGCATGCGCCTGGTGGACCTGCCGGGAACCTATAGCCTGACCGCGCACAGTCTTGAGGAACAGGTGGCGCGCGACTTCATCATCCAGGAGCAGCCGGACGTCATCGTGATGGTGGCCGATGCCTCCTCGCTGGAGCGCAACCTTTACCTGCTCGCCGAGTTGCTGATTTTGTGCACCCCGGTCGTGCTAGCGCTCAACATGCTGGACGTCGCCGAGGCGCAGGGCATCCAGATCGAACTGCACGTGCTGGAGGCAGCGCTGGGCTTGCCCGTGGTGCCCATGGTGGCGACGCGCAACCAGGGACCCGACGAACTCATCGCCGCCATCGAGCATCTGGCATACAACCCGGCCACCTTCCACCCGACGCTGCCACAGATCGCGGCGCCGCACCGGCGGGTACTCGATCAATTGAAGGAGATGGTCGCGGGGCAGGTTCCTGCGCCATTCGATCCGGATTGGGTGGCCCTCAAGCTCCTGGAAGGTGATACTGAAATCACCCGGAAAGCCAAAGGCTGGGCTGGTAAGCTGCTCTGGCCCAGGATCGAAGCCCTGCTGGCGGCGCACGAGGACGCGGTGCTGGACATCGCCAGCGGCCGCTACGAATGGATCGGTCGCATGGTTCGGGCTGCAGTGACTCGCCCGCGTCTCGGACAGGTGAGCCTTACCGATAAACTGGACCGGGTCGCTGTGCATCCGCTGTGGGGTTTGGTGCTTCTTTTCTGCGTTTTCGCGGCGGTGTTCTGGCTCACCTTCACACTCGCAGTCCCACTCCAGGAATGGCTGGACGTCACTGTAGTCGGCCAGGCGCATGTGGCGGCGCGGCATTTACTCGCCGGCGCGCCAGGGTGGCTCGCCGCCCTGGTAGCCGACGGCGTGCTGGGCGGAGCCGGTCTCGTCCTCACTTTTCTGCCCATCCTGGCGGTTTTCTTCGGCGCGCTCGCGCTACTGGAAGACACGGGTTACCTCGCTCGCAGCGCCTATGTGATGGACCGCTTCATGCATGCACTCGGGCTGCATGGCAAGAGCTTCCTGCCATTGTTTCTCGGATTCGACTGCAACGTGCCGGCGGTGATGGGTGCGCGGGTGATCGAGTCGCGCAGCGGACGGCTGCTCACCATCCTGCTCGCCCCATTGGTGCCATGCAGCGCGCGCCTCGTGGTGCTCGCCTTTCTTGCCCCGGCATTCTTCGGGGCTGCGGCGCTGCCGGTCGCACTTGCCCTCGTCGCGCTCAACCTGCTGGTGCTGGTGCTGGTGGGTATCACCCTCAGCCATACGCTGTTTCGCGGCCAGCACGTGGCCTTCATCATGGAACTGCCGCTCTACCACATGCCGAACGCCCGGACCATCGGCACCGCTGTCTGGAACAATACCTGGGCCTTCGTGCGCAAGGCAGGCAGCTTCATCCTGCTCGCCTCGGTGGTGGTCTGGGCGTTGAGCTACTTTCCCACCGGTGCCCTCGAACAAAGTTACCTCGCCCGTCTCGGGCGGTCACTCTCGCCGATGGGCGAACTGATAGGCATGGACTGGCGCATGCTGGTTGCGCTCATCAGCAGCTTCGTGGCCAAGGAAAACGCCATCGTCACCCTCGGCGTCCTCTACGGGCAGAGTGGCGGGGGACTGGCGTCCACGCTTGCCGCCCAGGTGCCGCCAGCTTCGGCGCTGGCCTTCCTCACAGTGACCATGCTCTTTATTCCCTGCCTGGCCACGGTGGCAGTCATGCGCCAGGAGACAGGAAGCTGGCGTTGGACGCTGTTCGACGTCGCGCTGCTGCTAGCCATCGCGCTGGGCGCGGGCATCCTCGTCTACCACGGGGCGGGCGCGCTGGGAATGGAGGGTTAAATGTTCAAGGAAGTGTTGCGCCTGGCCATCGAGCGCAACACCATCAGCAGCGAGGAGCTAGCCTTGGCGCTCGACACGAGTCCGGAACTGGTGCACCTGATGCTTGAGGAGCTTGTGCGACGTGATTACCTTCAGGCCGTGGTACGCGGCGGCTCTGCGGCGTGCAAGCGCTGCCCGCTGCGAGGCGCCTGCCTGCATTGCCGTCAGTCGCGAATCTGGATGCTGACCTGCAAAGGCGCAGCATGGGTAGCGGAAGAACCCATTTCGAGCTTACGCACGTAGCCGACCGCGACCTGATTTCTCCTCGCCGACGCCGCGCATTTGGCACTGAATCCTTTGTTGCTAATTGACAATAGTCAATCCCCAACATTGAGTGACGATTGATACTGATTCGCGCTATGCAGAAATTCCTCTACACCGGACACCAAATCATGAATGAACTCACCGACATCGAAATCCGCATGCTCCAAGAGGCACTTGATGACGAGTACCACGCTTGGGCGATCTACGACCAGGTGATCGCCGATTTCGGCGAGGTCCGGCCGTTCATCAACATCCGCCAAGCCGAGGCGCGCCATATCGAGGCGCTTTTAGGCTTGTTCGCGCGCTATGGACTGCCCGTGCCTGCCAATCCGTGGCCGGGCAAGGTCGAGCGCTACGCGAGTCTGCAAGCCGCCTGCGAGGCGAGTGTGGCTGCCGAAATCGCCAACGGCGAAATGTATGAACGACTCCTGGGGCAGACCCAGCGCGCCGATCTCCTCACGGTGCTGCGCAACCTGCAGGAAGCGTCGCAGCAGCGCCACTTGGCGGCATTCCAGCGTTGTGCACAGCGCGGTGGGGGTGGGCGGGGTGCAAGGACTCGCGAAGATGTTTGATCTGTTCGACCGTCTTGCGGTGCTGCCGCAGTACCTCCTGCCCAAGAGGATGCTGACGGTCTTCGCTGGCAAATGCGCTGCCTCACATGCCCGGTGGTGGACGCGCAGGGTGATCCCCTGGTTCATCACGCGCTACGGCGTGAACATGGCCGAGGCTGCCGACCCCGGCGCCGCTGGCTACGCCTGCTTCAACGACTTCTTCACGCGCGCGCTGCGCGACGGTGCCCGTCCGTTGGCGCAGGCTGACTTCGTCAGCCCGGTAGATGGCGATGTCATTCAGTGCGGTCGGATCCAGGGCGATCAACTCCTGCAGGCCAAGGGCCACCGCTACAGCACTCGGGCACTGCTCGGTGGCGACGCCCGACTCGCAGCCCGGTTCGATGATGGCCTGTTTGCGACCCTGTACCTGAGCCCGAAGGACTACCACCGCGTCCACATGCCCTGCGACGGACGCCTTATGCGCATGATCCATGTGCCGGGTCATCTGTTTTCGGTCAACCCCACTACGGCGCGCGGCGTGCCCGGGCTGTTTGCGCGCAACGAACGCGTGCTCTGTGTGTTCGAGTCGGCGCATGGCCCATTCGTGTTGACCCTGGTCGGTGCCACCATCGTCGGCAGCATTGCGACCGTCTGGCATGGGGTGGTGAACCCGCCGCGCCTGGCTATGGTGCGGGAATGGTGCTACGACGACCAGGTCATCTCGTTGAGCCAGGGCGACGAAATGGGCCGCTTCCTTCTCGGCTCCACCGTGGTCATGCTGCTCCCCAAGAACATGCTGCGACTCTGCGCCGACTGGGTGCCGACACGCGCCGTCCGCATGGGCGAGGCCATGACCGAGTCTTCGGCGCGGTGACACAGCCTATTGCGGCTTCGCTCTGCTCCTGACCTTGCCCCCCGAAAAACGTACTCTTTAGCCGATGGTCAAATTCAGTAAGCGCTCCACGAACCCCAGACTTTCAAAGATAAATTGAAATCAGCATGCTTGGGCCATCTAACTTCAGATGGAAAACGCACATGACCAAGACAGCAACCGGGCAATACTGGGGCCGCCATATCGAGGCCGTCAAAACCCAGGCGATCACAGCAAAAGCTTACGCCCAGCAACACGGCCTGGTCTTGTCCACGCTGTACTACTGGCAACGCAGGCTCAAGCCGACTGCTGCGAGCCGGGTAAGCCCGATATCAACGCCAGCAACCCCACGGCCCGGCAAATTCGTAAGCCTGCGCCTCCACACCCAAACACCCGAACACCCTTTGCGCCCAGTGGCGGCCAACTGCACGCGGGTGCTCAGTGCAGGTGTGCGCCTTGAAATGACGGCACTGCCAGAACCCCGGTGGCTGGTGGCCTTGGCGCGCTGCGCGCATGGTGTTCACTGATGCATCCGGGCTGCCCCATTGAGCAGGTCTACCTGTACACCGAGCCCATCGACTTCAGAAAAG
>JALNWC010000083.1 GCA_023231075.1 Rhodoferax sp. | reverse complement strand
TCCAGCTCCTGGCGACCCAGCTTGTCGCGCAGGGCCAGGCGCTGGGCCACACCAAAACGGTGCTGCTCGTCGATGATGGCGAGGGCCAAATTGTGAAACTGCACCTTGTCCTGAATCAACGCATGGGTCCCCACCACCAACGCCGCCTGCCCGCTGGCAATCAGCGCCAGCATGTCGCGCCGCTCCTTGGCTTTCTGGCTTCCTGTGAGCCAGGCCACGGTCACACCCAGCGGCTGCAGCCAGGCCACCAGCTTGGCGAAATGCTGGGTGGCCAGAATCTCGGTGGGGGCCATCAGTGCACACTGCCAACCAGCCCCCATGCACTGCGCTGCGACCAGCGCCGCGACCACGGTTTTGCCGGCACCGACATCCCCTTGCAGCAAGCGGTGCATAGGCACGGCGCGGGCAATGTCGGGCCTGATTTCGGCCACCACGCGCTGCTGGGCGGCCGTGAGCTGAAACGGCAGCGCAGCCAGCAAGCGTTCAAACAAGCTGTCAGCGCCGGCCCCGTTCAGCGCTGGCGCACGCAAGCGGGCACGCGAACGCCGCGATTGCAATTGCGAAAGTTGCTGCGCCAGCAGTTCCTCGGCCTTGAGCCGCTGCCAGGCCGGGTGACTGTGATCCTGCAGCGTGTCAAGCGAGACATCGGGCGTCGGGTTGTGCAAAAAAAGCAGCGCCTGGCGCAATTGCCAGGATGGGTGCAGGCCGATTTCCTGCAAATACTGCGCAGGCACGGTGTCGGGCAGGTCAGCGCGTGCCAGCCCGCCCTGCACCGCCCGGCGCAAATAAGCTTGAGGCAAACCGGCCACCGTGGGGTACACCGGCGTCAGCGCCGTGGCCAGTTCAGCGTCGGCCGGTTTGACCACCGGGTGCATCATGGTCAGGCCGGCAAAACCACCACGCACCTCACCCTGCACCCGAATCAGATTCCCGACGGCGAGCGCCTTTTGCTGGGATGGATAAAAGCTGAAAAAGCGTAGCAGGCAGGTGCCGGTGCCGTCATCCAGCGTCACCAGCAGTTGCCGATGGCCACTGATCTTCACCTCGGCATGCGTCACCCGGCCCTCGACTTGTGCCACATCGCCTTCGCGCACGTCGCGCAATTTGACCAGCCGCGTTTCGTCCTCATAACGCAGCGGCAAATGCAGCGCCAGATCAATCGGCCGCAGCAGGCCGAGCTTGCGCAAGGCTTTTTGTGGGCCGGTCAGGGGTTTGGCGGCTTGATTGCCGGGCGGCTTTGCGGGTGATGTTGCGGGTGGTGGGCGCATGCGCCAATTTTGCACGTTTTGCGCCTTCGGGTGATCCTGAAGGCATTCGCGTGGTGACGCGTGACGACTGGCCGGGTAAGACGGTTATCTTCCCGCGCCATTTGCCAAGCGAGGTCAAGAGGCGTAAAGAGCTTTCCCAGCCAAGTACTTACTTGCTTGCAGGTGGAAAATTCTTAACGAGGAAGATGATTCTTTGGGTACTGATCGCCTGAAGGCAGGTCTGGCGCCGGTGGTCGGCGGCGTGCTCGTTAAAGCGGACAATACGCCAGACGCACACAGAGTCAAAAGAAATGCTTGGCAAAATTGGCTACTGCCAGTGCAATCAGAATGCCCATCATCCATGACAGTTTGTCAACTTTAGCATCCATCATCGCCAAGTCAGTTTTGACCCCCAACACGTCGGCCTTGCTCGCCAGGGTCGAATCGAGGGCTTCTGAAAAAGCATCTTTTTGCGCCTCGACAATTGCGGCCGCCTGATCACGTGACAAACCCGCCCGTTCAAGTCGGTCAACAAATTTAAAAGTGTCAAAAGTCACGGTGCTCATGCTTTGGAGTTTACACGCCTTCGGGTGTGTCACTTTAGAAACTGCAGGCAGTCTGTTTGGCCTGAAGTGTAAAAATGCCACCCGGTTGGCATCCGGACCATAGGCCGAACGCAGTTAACACCTGGGAAACCAGGTCTGTCGTTTACATGGACGAACTCAAGCCGCTGCCCGTACCGTGCAAGCCCAATCGTGGCCATCAAACCGTGCAACCACGAGCGTTTAAATGCGCTAAGCTGGCAATTTATCAAGCCATGATGGCGCCAGGAATCCCGAAATGCGCCGCCTGCATACCTGACGGCAAGCTCAGTATCATCACGCCATGCACCCGCAAACCACCTCCCCCTCCTCAGGCAACCTGTGGTTGACTGCGCCGCTGCGCCAGGTGCGCAGCTGGTGGCACATGCTGCACGTGGGTGCGCTGGTGCTGGTGCTGGCGCTCAGCCCGGGCAGTTATACGCCAGAGTTCCGCCGCCGGACCGCCCAGCACATCTACACCAGCACCTGGCGGGTCATTCCCTGGTTCACGGCGCTTTCAGCCCTACTGAGCCTGGTGCTGATCCGCATTGTGGTGGTCACCGCGCTGAGCTACGGTCTGTCGCAATATGCCTTGCAAATGGTGGTGCGGGTGCTGGTGCTGGAACTCATCCCGCTGGCGGCCGCCTTGTTCGTGGCCTTGCGCGCGGGGCTGGCCTTCAACGCGGGGGCTGTGGGTGTGGCCAACAAACCAGCCTTGGTGCAAAAAACGCTCGACCTCGATCATTTGCGCGACCATTTGACGCCGCGCGTGCTGGCCGATGCCTTTGCGGTGCTGGCGCTGGCCACGCTGAGCAGTATGGTGATTCTGGTGCTGGCCTACCTCACGGTCTATGGCCTGTCGCCCTGGGGCTTGCCCGGCTTCACGCGCACCGTGGGCCAGGTGTTTGATTTGCCGGTCAGCCTGGGCTTTGTTCTGAAAACCCTGTTTTTCAGTCTGGCGGTGGCCGTGGTGCCCATGGCTGCCAGCCTGGAGGCAGCGCAACAGCGCGTTACCGATACGATCCAGCCCGGCGCCGTGCGCCTGTTCATGGTCTTGTTTTTACTGGAAGCGATCTCGCTTGTTGTCAAATACATCTGACCCACCCAAAAGTCTGATTCATCCGATGCCGCCCATGACCGACCCCACCGAACCCAGCCCCGCAATATCCCGCATCGAGCGCCGCGCCAAGGGGCTGCTGTTGCTGATAGCCGCCCTGGTGGCGGGTTTTGTGCTTTACGTGATGGTGGCCCGGGGTGTCTTTGAGAGCACCCAGCAGCTGGTGCTGATCTCGGACGATTCCGAGGGCGTGATGGTGGGCATGGACCTGACCTTTGCGGGTTTTCCGATTGGCCGGGTGCGCCGGATTGAGCTGGCGCCTGACGGCATGGCCCGCATGGTGATTGATGTGCCGCATAAACTGGCGCACTGGTTGCGCAGTTCCAGCATCTTTACCCTGGAGCGCGGCATGATGGGCGACACCCGCATCCGCGCCTACAGCGGCATCCTGAGCGACCCGCCGCTGCCACCCGACTCGGAGCGCACGCTGTTGCGTGGCGACACCTCGGCCGAGATGCCGCGCCTGATCGCGTCGGCCCGGGCGCTGCTGGAAAATCTGGAAGCCATGACCGGCACCGAGTCGCCGCTGAACACCAGTCTGGGTCAACTCAAAACCACCACCGGACGCATGAACGGTCGCTATGGCGTGCTCTCGGGCGTGATGGGCAGCGATGACAACGCGAAAAAAATCATGCAAACGCTGGAGCGCATCGACAGCCTGCTGGCCAAGACGGAGCAACGCGTGTTCGACAAGGGCGGCGTGGTGGACAACACACAGGCCACCCTGAGCAGCGGCAAAGCGGCGCTGGACGAGCTCCAGAATGTCCTGAGTGACAGCCGAAATACCCTGAAAAAAGTCGACGCGGTGCTGGCCGAAGCCCAGGCCGTGGGCGCCAATGTGCGCGTGGCCAGCACCGACCTGGGCGCCTTGCGCGCCGAAGTCGAGGCCAGCTTGCGCCGCCTGAGCCAACTCACTGATGAGATCAACCGCAAGTGGCCGTTTGCCCGCGATACCGAGATCAAGTTGCCATGAGACATTTTCCAGCCCTGACGGCCACCCTGCTGCTGCTGGCTTGTGCCAGCGCGCCACCGCCACCCGACTGGCAGAGTCAGTCTTTTGCAGCGCTCAAGAGTTACACATCGGCTTACCTGAGCGGCAATACGCGGGTGGCAGAAGTTGAGTTTGAGCGCGCCAAAGCCGAAGTTGCCCGCACCGGCCGCCCCGACCTGATGGCACGTATCGAATTGCTGCGCTGTGCCACGGAAGTGGCCAGTCTGGTGATGAAACCCTGTGCGGGTTTTGCGGCCGTGGCACAGGACGCCGCACCGGCGGAGCAGGCCTACGCCAGCTTCATTGCGGGGCGCTGGGACACGCTGCAAGCGGCGCAATTGCCCACGCACTACCACGCGCTGGTGACACAAAGCCAGGCCCAAGCCGGGCAGACGGCCAAGCCTGAACAGGGCGCAAGCGCCCCAAGTCAAAACAAACTCCATCAGATCGAAGACCCCTTGGCGCGCCTGGTGGCTGCAGGGGCGCTGATCCAGAGGCAGCCGTTGAGCAGTATCGACCTGGATCTGGCGGTTGAAACGGCGTCAGATCAGGGTTGGCGTCGGCCCTTGCTGGCCTGGCTGGGCGTGCAACTCAAACGCCAGCTGGCTGCCGGCGAGGCGCACGCCGCTGCGAAAACCCAGCGGCGCATTGATTTGGCATTACAGAAAAATTGAGGCCGGCAAGGCCACGCGCACGGGTCAAAACGGCATTTTCGGCATGCCTTTCATGCCGCCCATGCGCTTCATCATTTTCATCATGCCGCCGCCCTTCATTTTTTTCATCATGTCCTGCATTTGCTCGAATTCCTTGAGCATGCGGTTGACCTCCTGCACCTGCACTCCCGCGCCAGCGGCAATACGGCGCTTGCGGGTGGCCTTGATGAGTTCGGGTTTGCGCCGCTCCAGCGGGGTCATGCTCTGGATGATGCCTTCCTTGCGCTTGACATCTTTCTCGACCCGGCCCATGTCCATCTGACCGGCCTTGGCCGCCATGGCGGCAGGCAGTTTGTCCATCAGGCTGCTCAAACCACCCATCTGCTTCATTTGCTGGATCTGGCTCAAAAAATCATTGAGGTCAAAGCTGGCCCCGCTCTTGACCTTGGCCGCCAGTTTTTGCGCCGAGGCCATATCGACCCCGGCCGTGACCTGCTCCACCAGCGCCAGAATGTCGCCCATGCCCAGAATACGGCCGGCATGGCGCTCGGCGTCGAACACTTCAAGGCCGTCAAGCTTCTCGCTGGTACCGGCAAACTTGATCGGCGCGCCGGTGACCTGGCGCACCGACAAAGCCGCACCGCCACGCGAGTCGCCATCGAGCTTGGTCAGGATGATGCCGGTCAGCGGCAGCGCGTCCTTGAAAGCCTTGGCGGTGTTGATGGCGTCCTGGCCCTGCATGGCGTCCACCACAAACAGGGTTTCCACCGGGTTGATGGCCGCGTGCAGGTCTTTGATCTCGCGCATCAGCACGTCATCGATGGCCAGGCGGCCTGCAGTGTCGACCAGCAGCACGTCAAAATAGTGTTTGCGTGCATAGTCCAGCGCCGCCAGCGCAATGGCCACCGGTTTTTGATCCGCGCTGCTGGGAAACCACTCGGCCCCGGCCTGGGCCGTGACGGTTTTGAGCTGCTCGATGGCGGCCGGGCGGTAGACGTCGCCCGAGACCGTGAGCACTTTCTTGTTGCGCTTTTCGATCAGATGTTTGGCCAGCTTGGCGGTGGTGGTGGTTTTGCCCGCCCCCTGCAAACCCGCCATCAGAATCACGGCGGGTGGCTGCGCCGCCAGGTTGATGTCACTGACACCGTCGCCCATGGTGGCGGCCAACTCCTTGTTGACAATGCTCACCAGCGCCTGCCCCGGCGTGAGCGAGCCCAGCACATCCTGGCCCAGTGCCTTTTCCTTGACCCGGGCGATGAAGTCGCGCACCACCGGCAGCGCCACGTCGGCCTCCAGCAGCGCCATGCGCACCTCGCGCAGCATGTCGGACACGTTGGATTCGGTGATGCGGGCCTGGCCGCGTATTTCTTTGACCAGGCGCGAGAGTTTGTCGGTGAGAGCGGAGGCCATAGGGTATTTTTCCGGCAAACGGAACCTGAGTTAATGCCAAGGGGGTGAAGACAGGATACAAAACGCTAAACTGTGTCCATGATTTTAGCCAGCGCAACTCCCTTCACTTTAACCCTGGCCCTGGGCGCGTCGGCGGCCTACGCGGCTTCGGCCATGGGTGCCGCGCGCGCGGGCCAGAGGCTGCCCCGGATTGCAGCCTGGGTGGCGTGGTGTTTGCATGGGGTGTTACTGGCTTGGGGGTTGTGGGGCAGTGAGCCGCGTTTCGGCTTCGCGCCGGCGCTGTCCGTCACCACCTGGCTGGTCGGGCTGGTGTATGCCATTGAAAGCCACGTTTTTCCCCAGCTCAAAACACCCTGGCTGTTGTCCAGTGCCGGCTCCGCCGCCGTGCTGTTGGCCTTGCTGTTCCCTGGCAATGCCCTGCATGCCAGCGCCTCGACCTGGCTGCCGCTGCATTGGGCTCTGGGCATTGCCTCCTACGGCCTGTTTGCCGTGGCCGTGGTACACGCCTGGTTCATGACGCGCGCTGAAGCACGCATTCGTGTGGCCGCCAACGCGGTCAGCGGCTTGCCCCTGCTGACCATGGAGCGCCTGACCTTTCGCTTTGTCAGCCTGGGATTCATTCTGCTGAGTGCCACCCTGCTGGCCGGCTTCTTCTTTGGCAACCAGTTGTATGGTGGCGGTCACGCCATCAAGTGGGATCACAAGACCATTTTTTCGGTCTTGTCCTGGCTGACGTTTGCGATATTGATGGTGGGGCGGGTCCGTTTTGGCTGGCGTGGCAAGCGCGCGGTGCGCTTCCTCTACGCGGGCTCGGGCCTGCTGCTGCTGGCTTATGTGGGCTCCCGTTTTGTCATGGAAGTCGTGCTGGGGCAAGCGCTGTGAAAGCCTTGCTGGTTTTGCTGGTGGTGCTGGCCGGCGTCTGGCTCTGGCGCAGCCGCGCATCTGCCATGAGCCAGCGCCCGCCTTCGTCGCCCGGCCAGACGCCCCCGCCGCTGGATACCGTGGCATGCAGCCACTGTCATGTGCACATTCCCCGAGCAGAGGCGGTTCAGGGTCAGCGCGGAAGCTATTGCGGACTGGAGCACCTGCATCAAGCGGAACCCTGAATGAAATTGCCCGCGCTGGCATCCCTCGGGTCTGGAAAGAAGCCATCCAAGGCCGACTTCAACGACCACCCCGACGAGTTTGATCGTTTATGGCGCAGCTTCATGACCGCTCGTGCCACTCTGGGCGGGGTGCTGGTGGCACTGCAGGCCAGCCTGCTGGCTCTGGCCACCGCACCCGGCCTGACACCCCTGTTGATCTGCACGGCCTACCTGATCGCCACGCTGGCAGAGCGCGTGATGCCTGCGCCACAACAGACAGGACTGCGATTCAATGGTGCCTGGCTACGCACACTGGGCGTGGATTTGCTGGCGTTTGCCGCGCTGCAAACCCTGCAGGACAGCAGCATCAACTACACCCCGCTGTTTGCCCTGCCAGTCTTGATGGCCTCGGTCCTTGGGTCACAGTTGCGGGCGCTCGCCAGTGCGGCCAGTGTCACACTGCTGTTGTTTGCCTACGCCGGCTGGCTGTCGCTGCAAGCACCCTGGAACGCCAGCGCCCTTTTTTCCCAAGCCGCACTGACGGGCGCGGGCTGCTTTGCCATTTCTTTTATCGCCAGACAAATGGCGAGTCGACTGGCCAGCATTGAGTTAAAAGCACAGCGCAGTCAGATGGCTGCAGCGGTGCAGCGGCAAGTCAATGAGCTGATCATTGAAACGCTGGGCGATGGCGTTCTGGTGGTCGATGCGCAGTACAGGGTTCGATCCGCCAACCCCGCAGCACAAAGACAATTAAGCGTCCCGGCGGGCGCGCAAAATCAGCCTTTGATTTTGGCCAATGCACCGGGTTGGCAGGGTCTGCGGGAGTTGATTGACGAGACCTTTAGAACACAGATGACGCAACATCTTGAAATCAGCATCCAGCACGAAGGCCGTGGAACACGGCTGGTCATGGCACAAACCCAACTGACCGCCAAATTGAATCCGGACGCGCAAGGCATGTGCGTGATTTTTTTGCGGGACCAAAGGGAATTGCAGGCACGTTTGCGCGTTGAGAAATTTGCCAGCATGGGGCGCATGTCAGCCGCGGTCGCCCATGAAATACGCAACCCCCTGGCCGCCATTGTGCAAGCCAATGCCCTGCTGGCAGAAGACCTGTCAGACCCCGGACAACAGCAATTGAGCCGACTGGTACAGCAAAATGCCCAGCGACTTGAAAAGACGGTGCATGACATCCTGCACGTCGTCCAGTCGCCAGACAAGGACCATGTGGTTCAGGCTCAGCCACTCGACTTGACACTCACCCTGCCACGAATTTGTCGGGACTGGCAATCACAAGGCAGGAACAGGCCCGATATTGCGGTACGCCTGCCCAACACCCAGGCCTGGGTCTGGTTTGACCCCGAACATTTGCGACGCATTCTGATCAACCTGCTGGACAACGCCCAACGCTACATCAGCGCGCAACCCGATGCCATCCAGATCAGTCTGGACAAAAGCTGGGGCGCCGGGGCGAGCGCGAGCATCTGCCTGCGGGTCTGGAGCGACGGTGCCCCACTGGACCCTTCCGTTGAACAGCACTTGTTTGAACCTTTTTTTTCCTCCGAGAGTCGTTCCAGTGGCCTGGGGCTTTATATTTGCCGGGAACTGTGTGACAGTCATGGTGCAGAAATCAATTACCAGCGCAGCACGCGCGCCATGGGCGGAAAAATGTTGACGGGTAATGAATTTTTTGTG
>JALNWC010000082.1 GCA_023231075.1 Rhodoferax sp. | reverse complement strand
GCGACGACGTGGCATTTTTTCACCTCTATTGCTTCAGTTGGCGTTTTTTCAAACACCGCGAGAGTTAACAAATAAGACTCTCACTTACTCGACCCGGACATCGGGTCACTACGTTCATTTCCTGCGCCACGCAGCAAACAAACACCTTTTGATTGAACGAACCAGCGGCTTACTTGGCCTTGGGACGCTTGGCACCGTATTTGGAACGCGACTGCTTGCGGTCTTTCACGCCTTGCAAGTCGAGCGAACCGCGCACGATGTGGTAACGCACACCGGGCAAGTCCTTGACACGACCGCCACGAACCAGCACCACGCTGTGCTCCTGCAGGTTGTGACCTTCGCCGCCGATGTAAGAAATCACCTCGAAGCCATTGGTCAAGCGGACCTTGGCGACTTTACGCAAAGCCGAGTTGGGCTTCTTGGGCGTGGTGGTGTAAACGCGGGTGCAAACACCACGGCGCTGGGGGGAATTTTCCATCGCCGGGCTCTTGGACTTGACGGTCTCAACCGCACGCCCCTGACGGATTAACTGATTGATGGTTGGCATTGAGCCTCCTAAAAACTAAACGTCCCTAAACGTTTTAAAACACAAAAAACGAAAACGTGAATCCCTTCGGAAATTCCGAAAAGCCCATCACTATATCAGGTCAGGTACTTCTGTGCAATTTTCATTTGATCCAAAGTCGCAAGGCGTCCCAGGCGCGCCCGATCACGCCAGCCTGCTCCACGCCCTGCAAGGCCAGCAAGGGCACCTTGGCCACCACCTGACCGGCGCTGCTGACGATCAGCGTGCCCACCTGCTGGCCCTTGGTCAGGGGCGCCACCAAAGGCTCTGGCCGTGCCACCTGGGTCGTCAACTTGGCACCCATGCCGGTGGGAACCGCAACCACAATCGCCTGGCCCTGACCCAAGGCCACGGTGGCCGTCTTGCCTTTCCAGATCGCCGGCGTCACCACCGCCTGATTGGCATCAAACAACTTGACCGCCTCAAAGGCGGTGTAGCCCCAGTTCAACAGTTTTTGCGCTTCATTGGCGCGCGCCTCTTCGCCGGACGCACCCAGCACAATCGACAGCAGACGACGGCTTCCCAAGGCAGCGGCTGAGCCCGCAGCGGCACCCGTCTGACCGAGTCCCGCCACGTCGCGGCGCGCCGTGGCGATCAGGCAGTAACCCGCCGCATTGGTATGCCCTGTTTTCAGGCCATCCACGGTCGGATCACGAAAAAGCAACAAATTGCGGTTGCTGTCATTGGCCGCTGGTGTGCCCTGGTAACGGTACTTCTTGATGGCGTAATAGCCCACGTACTGAGGGAAATCACGCATCAGGCGGGTCGCCAGAATGCTCAGGTCGCGGGCGGTGGTGGTGTGACCCGGCTCGGTCAGGCCCTCCGGATTTTTGTAACCCGTGGCTTTCATGCCCAAGGCCTTGGCCTGCTCGTTCATCAAATGCACAAAGCGCTCCACCGTGCCACCCACGCCCTCGGCCAGTGCCACGGTGGCATCGTTGCCGCTTTGCACAATCATGCCCTTGATCAAGTCCTCCACCGGCACTTTCATTTTGGGGTCAATGAACATGCGCGAACCCGGCATTCTCCAGGCCCGCTCGCTCACCGGCAGGGCTTGCTGCAGGTCAATCTTTTTGCTGCGCAGCGCATCAAACACCAGGTAAGCCGTCATCAGCTTGGTCAACGACGCCGGCTCCACGGGCGTATCGATGTCTTTTTGTGCCAGGATCTGGTCGGCAGTGACATCCACCAGCATATAGGAGGGGGCCGCAATTTCAGGCGCTTGTGGCGTTTGCGCGGCAACAGACAGGCAAATCGCCGCCATCAGGGATAAAAGTATTTTTTTCATGAATGTGTCCGCCCGTCGTCAGCCCAGAAACCGATCAAAGCGTGTTTTGAATTAAATAAGCGCCAATGCACTGATTGATAGGCACCAGGGGAAAACGGCATCGCCAAGGGTCTAGCGCCCCAGATGCGCAGGGGTCAGCAAGCGCTGCACGACCTGTCCGTTTTTAAGGTGCGACTCGACGATCTCGTCGATGTCACTGGCATCCACATAGCTGTACCACACGGCCTCCGGGTAGACCACGGCCACCGGGCCGGCGGCGCAGCGGTCCAGACACCCCGCCTTGTTGACGCGCACTTGCCCCGGTCCGGCCAGCCCGGCGGCCTTGACTTGCGCCTTGCAACGCTCAAATGCGGCCATCGCATCGTGCTGGGCGCAACAAGCCTCGCCGTTGCTGCGCTCATTCAGGCAGAAAAAGATGTGCCGCTGGTAATAACTGGTCCAAGGCGTTGGCGCGCTGTCCGCCGGAGTGTCGGCATGGGGTGGTGTTGAAGGTGTCATGCGCCGGATTTTAGTTTTGTGACTCTTTGTCCCACAGCAAACTCAGCAGATAAACCAAAGTTGCAAAAGGCCAAAGCCAGCCCAGCCATTGCGCCAGCCCATGGAACCGGATGAACCGCCCCTGCTCCCACAAAAACAGGGTTTGCTCAAAATAGGGGCTCACCGACGTCTGATTCAACAAACTCAGGTGCACCCCCAAAGCCAACAGCGCCAGTGCAGCACTGGCGCGTCGCGGCACCCGCAGCAACAACAGCGCAAGCACCACGGCACTCATCAACGCCGCCTTGACCGGCACACTGAGCCAGGCCCAGGCATGCGTGGGGCCGACGCTCAAGGCAGCGCTGAGCGCCAATGCCCAAACGGCAAAAAAACAGACCCACAGCACAAACCAGGCGCGTTGGCTCACCTTGCGAATAATGCAAAAACCCAGCAGGCACGGGATCAGCAAGCCCAACACCACACTCAGCCACTCCATGGCCGGCAGCAAGGGTTGCAAGGTCGTCTCACCCATCGGCAACCATTGCAGAAAAGGCGTATCTGCCAGCACGGCAACCAGCTTGCCTTGCAGCCGCTCAAACACCTGGCCCAGTCCGAGAGGCATCGAAGTGGGAAACAACAAGGCCAGGGGCCACAGGGCCAGCAACACCAGGCCGCCGCGCGCGTCAGCCACAAACCAGTGCGCCCTGAAGCGGCTCCAGCGCTGCAAAACATCCAGCTTTTCCAGAATCCAGGCGCTGAATGCCCCCAGTGCACCACCCGCCATGTTCAGCATCAGGTCAAGATTGGAAGGCACCCGGTTAGGCAAATAGACCTGGAGCGACTCCATCAGCAACGACAGCACCAAGGCCGCCAGCACGGCCAGACGCAGGGCAAATCGCGAGCGCCCGGTGCGCAGCGCGCTCAGCACCAGGAAAAACCCGAGCGGCATGTAGCCGACAAGATTGGCCACCACATCAAACCCGGTCCAGTACCGGGGTAGGGGTGCGGCCAGAAAAAACCAGGGCATGACACCCTGGTCACGCCAGCCCTCAAAGGGGAACAGGCTGGCGTAAACGATCAAGCCGGCATACACCAGCGCCAGCGGCCATGCCGAAGTCTTGTGCATCGGCATGGCGATCTCAGAAAGGCTTTAAAACGACCAGGCAGACGATGATCAGCATCAGAATCACGGGCGCCTCGTTGAACCAGCGGTACCAAATGTGGCCATGGCGCTGCTGGCCGCTCACAAATTTTTTCAGCATGACACTGCAGGCATGGTGGTAACCGATCACCAGCAAGACCCCCAGCAGCTTGGCGTGCATCCAGGCGTTGCCCGGTCCCCAGCCAATGCCATAACCGGCCCACAACCAGATGCCCAAAACGAGCGCCGGGATGGCGATGATGGTCATAAAACGCAGCAGCTTGCGCGCCATCAGCAACAAACGGTCGCGCTCCGCCACAGAGTCTGCCGGCACCATGGCCAGATTGACAAAAATGCGTGGCAGATAGAACAGGCCGGCAAACCAGCTGGCAACAAAAACGATATGGAGAGATTTGATCCAGAGCATAAAGACCGATCTGAATTAGGATTAACGCAAAAAAAACCCCAGCACAAGGGCTGGGGTGATAAGCCTATTTGCTGTCACACATCAAGGCCCCGCTCAGGGAGGAAAAGCGGGGAGCAGTAAACTGCTCGGAACGTAATCTAACAAAAAATATTAACTTTTTCAAGCCAGGGACAAAAAAAACTTCGGTACGATGACCCAATCTTTCCAAACGGATCCACAAACATGACCCCTTTCGCTTCCTTCCCCCAAGGTCGGCCACGTCGGCTGCGCCGCGACAGTTTTACCCGCAATCTGGTACGCGAACATGCACTCACCGCACACGACCTGATCTACCCGGTCTTTGTGGTCGATGGCCGGCAACAACGCCAGCTGGTGGCCTCCATGCCCGGCGTGGAGCGCCTGAGCCTGGACCTGCTGCTGCCCGTGGCAGAAGACTGCGTCAAACTGGGCATTCCGGTCATGGCGCTGTTTCCGGTGATCGAGCAGCGTCTCAAAACCGCGGATGGCCGCGAAGCCTTCAATCCCGACGGCCTGGTGCCGCGCGTGGTGCGCGCACTCAAAAAAGAATTCCCCACGCTGGGCGTGATGACCGACGTGGCGCTGGACCCCTTCACCAGCCACGGCCAGGACGGCCTGCCCAGCCCCGACCCGGCCGAGGACGGCTACATCATGAACGATGAAACCGTCGAGGTGCTGGTCAAACAGGCCCTGACGCAAGCGGCCGCCGGCGTTGACATGGTGGCACCCAGCGACATGATGGACGGCCGCATTGGCGCCATCCGCCAGGCGCTGGAGGCCAACCACTTCATCCACACCCGCATCATGGCCTACAGCGCCAAATACGCCAGCGCCTTTTACGGCCCGTTTCGCGATGCCGTGGGCTCGGCCGCCAACTTGGGAAAAAGCAACAAGAAGGTCTATCAGATGGACCCCGGCAACAGCGACGAAGCCCTGCGCGAAGTGGCCATGGACATTGCCGAGGGCGCCGACATGGTCATGGTCAAGCCCGGCATGCCTTATCTGGACGTGGTGCGCCGCGTCAAGGACACGTTCAAGGTGCCCACCTTTGCCTACCAGGTCTCGGGCGAATACGCCATGCTCAAGGCCGCCGCGCAAAATGGCTGGCTCGACCACGACGCGGTCATGATGGAAAGCCTGCTGGCCTTCAAGCGCGCCGGGGCCGACGGTGTGCTGACCTACTTTGCGCGTGATGCGGCCAGGTTGCTGCGCCCATAAACCAGCCAACGCCAGCCATGCGCATCTTTTCGATCAACGCCAGCCGAGTGTCTGAAATCGCTGCTGGCGAGTTGCCTGAAGGCTTGGCTGGTTTGCAACTGCCCGAGACCGGCTACTTGTGGATATCGTGCACCCGCGCCGAGCTGGAACTTTGGCAAATGCCGCTTCAAACGGCACTGCAAGCCCTGTGCAAGCTGCAATTGCTCGACCTTCACCTGTCAGATCTGCTGAACACGCAACTGCCTTCCCGCTTTGATTTCACCTCGCAGTACGACCTGCTGGTGTTTCGCGGTTTGGCAAGCGCCCACGCCCAACCGGACGCGCCAGCCAGCCAGCCACTGAAGCACTTGCCCAAACGTGGCGGACCACCCATCTTGCGGCGCATCGACACCAGCGCGGTCGGGTTTGTGGTGTTTGACCGCGTGCTGCTCACGGTCCACCCGACCGAGCACCAACTGCGCGACGCCTACGCCGGGCGCCTGCTGGCCGACAGCGGCTCCGATATTACCGCCACTGCCACGCCGGGTACACCCGACAGCCGCTCCACGGGGGCACGCGGCGTTCCCGCCCACCCGGCCGACCTGATGCTGCGCATCGTCAACCAGATGGTGGACGGCTATCTGGCGCTGCGCCGGAGCTTAAGCCAACAACTCGACCACTGGCAGGCCGAACTGCTCAATCCCAAAACCCGCTTCAAAAACTGGAGCGCCCTGCTCAGCGCGCGCTTGTCGCTGCACCATCTGGATGAAATCTGCGAAGACCAGCGCGCCGCCATCCAGGACTGGATCGAAACCCTGAAGAGCTGGCCAGAACACGACGAACTGCTCAACAAACACCAGCGCGACCTGTTGCACGTGCGCAGCCGTGACGTGCTGGAACACATCGAGCGCGTGTTGCATCATGTGCAGCGACTCGAGCAAAACGCCGAAACCACGGTGCAAATGCACTTCAACGCACAAAGCCACCGCACCAACGAGATCATGCGCACGCTCACCGTGCTGACCGCCATTTTTCTGCCGCTCAACCTGATTGCCGGCATTTTTGGCATGAACTTCGAGTTCATCCCGCTGCTGCACGTGAGCAGCGGTTTTTGGTGGGCCTTGGTGGCGATGGGGCTCACCGCCGCCGGCCTGGTGCTGTTCTTCTGGCGCAAGCGCTATCTGGAACGTTCGTCGCGCTGACCCCTCCACACTGTCGAGCGCACCCCGCCATGGACCTCAAACCCCTCGTCACCCTGCTGGCCCTGGTGAACCCGCTGGCGATCGTGCCTTTTTTCATTCACTACACCCAGGATTTCACGCGCGAGCAGCGGCGCCGAACCATCGGGATGGCCTCCTTCAGCAGCTTTGCGGTGATTGCCGTCTGCGCCCTGATGGGGCTGCATATTCTGGAATTTTTTGGCATCTCGCTGGCCAGTTTTCAGGTCGGTGGCGGCATGCTGCTGCTGACCTCGGCCCTGGCCATGCTGAACGCCCAGCCGGCCGAGGCCAAGTCCAATGCCGAAGAAATGCACGACGCCGCCGCCCGTGACAGCATTGCCGTGGTGCCCCTGACCATTCCACTCCTGACCGGCCCGGCCACCATGTCCACGGTGGTGATTTATGCGGACAAGGCCAAGACCTTCTGGCAGCTTGGCACGCTGGTGGGTTATGGTGTGGTCATTGCGCTGGCCACCGCCCTGTGTTTTTCGCTGGCCCACCCGATTGCGCGGGGACTGGGCAAAACCGGCATCAACGTCATGACCCGGCTCATGGGCTTGATTCTGGCGGCGCTTTCGGTGGAGGTGATGGCCGACGGGCTGATCAAGCTGTTTCCCATACTTGCAAAATAGCGGGCAACACCCATTTGGGACTGAAGTCCGTTGATTCCTGTTCTGGCCGATCGCACTGGCCATTTTTTGTTTTCTTGTGGAGCTATTTATGAAACGCTGGTTTTTGATCCTGATGACCGCCCTGACTCTGACGGGCTGCGGCTACAACGACTTTCAGCGCCTGGACGAGCAAACCAAATCGGCCTGGAGCGAGGTGCTGAACCAGTACCAGCGCCGCGCCGACCTGGTGCCCAACATTGTGGCCACCGTCAAGGGCGAGGCCGCTTTCGAGCAGGAAACCCTGACCAAGGTCATTGAAGCGCGTGCCCGGGCCACCTCGATCCAGGTCACGCCCGAAACCCTCAACGACCCCGCGGCTTTCAACAAGTTTCAAGCCGCACAAGGTGAACTGGGCTCGGCCCTGAGCCGCCTGATGGTGGTGGCCGAGCAGTACCCCAACCTCAAGGCCAACCAGGGTTTCAGCGACCTGCGCGTGCAACTCGAAGGCACCGAAAACCGCGTCACGGTGGCGCGCAACCGCTACATCCAGGCGGTGCAGGAGTACAACGTGCTGGCGCGCAGCTTCCCCAGCAACCTGACCGCCATGGTCTTCAACTACGCCCCCAAGGCCAACTTCACGGTGCAAAACGAGGCGGCCATTTCGGCCCCGCCCGTGGTTGATTTCAACAAAAAATGATCGCGTTGTTACAGCTTTTGCGGTTCAGGCTGCCGATGACGCGGTGGCTCGGCTCACTTTTGCTGTGGTGCGTCATCGGCCTGGGCGCCGCCCAGGCCCAGCAAGCCGTGCCCGCCCTCACCAGCCATGTGGTCGACACCACCGGCACCCTGGCCGCAGCCCAGCGCGACGCGCTGGAAGCCAGGCTCGGCGAATTCGAAAAAACCAGCGGAGCGCAAGTGGTGGTCTTGCTGGTGCCCAGCACCCAGCCCGAGGACATTGCCAGTTATGCCAACCGCGTCGCCAACAGCTGGAAAATTGGCCGCAAGGACATCGGCGACGGCCTGCTGCTGATTGTGGCGGTGCAAGACCGCAGGCTGCGCATTGAAGTCGCCAAAACGCTTGAGGGCGCGATTCCCGACCTCGCGGCCAAACGCATCATGGACGAAGTCATCACGCCGCGCTTCAAACAAGGCGACTACGCTGGCGGCATCGATGCCGGCCTCTCGCGCATCATGGGGCTCATCCGCGGTGAAGCCTTGCCCGAACCGACCCAGAGCTCAGCCAAAGACGCGGCTGGCTTTGACTGGATGGAACTCGGCATCTTCCTGTTTGTCGCCGTGCCGGTCATCGGCGCCGTGGCCCGCAGCGTGCTGGGCAACCGGCTTGGCGCCTTGGTCACGGGCGGGGTCGCGGGCGGTATGGCCATGCTGCTCACCGCCAGTTTGCTGATTGCCGGGCTGGCCGCTGTGGCCGCCTTGATTTTTACCCTGGTGCAGAACACCCCCGGCCTGCGCAGCAGTGGCTTGCAGCGCGGTGGTCGCAACGGTGGCTGGGGCCATGGCGGCGGCTTTGGGGGCGGCGGCTTTGGGGGCGGCGGCTTTGGCGGTGGCGGTTTTGGTTCGGGCGGCGGTGGTGATTTTGGCGGCGGTGGCGCCTCAGGAGACTGGTGATGTGGACACGTTTGACCCGGGTTTTGAAACACCGCTGGCAAAGCGACAACGCCGCCCGGCGCGCCATTCCACCGGCACTGCTGGAGCGGCTGGCCGCGCAAGTCGCCCATAGCGAGGCGGGCCACAGCGGAGAAATACGCATTTACGTTGAGGCGGGCCTGCCACTGAGCTATCTGTGGCAGGCCGACAGCATGGCGCAGATCACCCACGAGCGGGCGCTGGCGCTGTTTGGCAAGCTGCG
>JALNWC010000081.1 GCA_023231075.1 Rhodoferax sp. | reverse complement strand
TTCCATTTTGTTCAGCGACGGTTTGCCGGCAATGCGCAGACCCCAAGGCGAATAAGGGGTGGGCACGGCCTTGATGCCCAAGCCGGCCAGTTCTTTTTGCACATCGGCGCGCTTGGCCTTGAACGCGTTGACGCGCAGGTCCAGCCCGGCGCCCTTGTTGAAGCTCTCGACCAGCGGCCAAAACTCATCGCCAAGCTGGTCTTTGAGCGGCTGAACCAACCACTCGGGCAGGTTGTGGCGGTGGCGCTCCATCAGGTCTTCAGGCTTGATTTTTTCGCATTGATCGAGCCAATTGATTTCTTGCTCGGTCAGGGCACTGCGCAAGAAGTCGCCGGGGCCGTAAAAGCCCAAAATGGCCAGGCGGCGTTCCTTGGGGCCGCTGCCGGAGGGCGCAAAATGGTCGAACAAAAGTTTTTTGCGCAGCACGGTGTAAACCGTCTCGGCCAGGGTGGCGCGTTCACGCGGCCCGAGGCCACGGTGTTCACGAAAGAATCGCGACACGATGGCATCGGCCGGGTGATCAAATTTGAGGGTGAGACGAACCAGTTCGGAACAGGCGTCAAGCAGGGCTTTTGGATGCATAGGGGGGCGATTGTCCCACGGGAGCTTTACGCAACTTCACCGCTCGGAATCGGGGTCTGGCAAAATGAAGCTGCACAATGGCCCCCAACCCGTCCCTGACGCTGACCCAAACCTCGCGATCCATCCCTCTCAACAGCACAGATCCCAGATGTTTTTGCGCCCCAAACACCCCCCGCCCCGCCCGACCCCGGCGCGCCGACCTTCACCGCTGGCTTGCGTCATGGCGCTGTCGCTGGGCTTGCTGCTCGGTGGCTGCGCCAACCTGAACATCGATGAAACGCCGGATGCCGACGCCTTCCAGGGGCTCACTGAAACCATCTGGTGGCGTGACTTTCACGACCCCTTGCTGGCTGACCTGATCAACCAGGCCATGCGCGCCAATCCCGGCATCCTCACCTCCCAGGCTGCGCTGCGACAGGCGCGCGCGCTGCGTGATGTCAAACTGGCCGCCACCCGCCCCAACCTCACGGTGTCGGGCTCGGTGCAGCGCAACACTGCGGACGGCGCCGAGCCCAGCGTCATCTTCAGGAGCGGACTCGACGCCAACTGGGAACTTGACGTGTTTGGCGCCAACCGCAGCGCCGTGGCCAACAGCGAAGCCGACCTGCAAGCGGCCAAGGCCAGTTTGCGCGATGTGCAATTGAGCATGACCGCCGAGGTCGCCCTGGCCTACATTCAGCTGCGCGGATTGCAGGCGCAGCTGGGCATCGCCCGGCACAACCTGGACAGCCAGCAGGAAACCCTGCAAATCACCCAATGGCGCGCGCAAGCCGGCCTGGTCACCTCGCTCGAAGTCGAGCAGGCGCAAACCGCCGTGTCCCAGACCGCAGCGCAACTGCCAGCCCTGCAAAGCAGCCTGGCCAAGACAAGGCACAGTCTGGCCGTGCTCACCGGTCAACGCCCGCAGGAGCTCGACACCTTGCTGACGGCCGCCCTGCCCATTCCACAGGTGGCCACCCAGCTGGCCGATGTGATTCCGGCAGACAGCCTGCGCCAGCGCGCCGATGTGCGTGCCGCCGAAGAGCGCATCACCGCCGCGCTGGCCGCCGTGGACGCCGCCGATGCGGCCCGTTTGCCCAGCTTCAGACTGGGTGGCTCCGTGGGCCTGACCGCGCTGACCCTGGCAGGCCTCAACAACGGCGCGGCGGTGGCCACGCAAATCCTGTCCAGCATGTCGGTGCCGGTGCTCGATGGTGGCGCCGCCAAAGCCCAGGTCCGCGCGCAGCAAGCGGTGCTGGCGCAAACCCGTGCCACTTACCAGAACACCGTGCTGACGGCCCTCAAGGAAGTTGAAGACGCCCTGATCGCCTTGCAGCATGACCGCGAGCGATTGCGCCACCTGCAGCAAGCCGCCAGCGCCGCCGACAACGCCGCCCTGCTGGCGCAAAACCGTTACAGCAGCGGGCTGATTGATTTCCAGACGGTGCTGCAAACCCAGCGCACCCTGCTGAGCGCGCAAGACAGCGTGGCCGGCGTCCAGGCCGACCTCGGTAGCGGCCATGTGCGCCTGATCAAGGCCATGGGCGGCGGCTGGTAACGAACAAGACCCTGAGTAAGCCATGACCGAAACACCGCAAACACCTTCCCCAACCCATCGCCCTGAACCCGGTGAGCTGCAAGCCCTCTTGCAGGAACCTGGCAGGCCCGTCTGGTGGCGCCGACGCGCGCTCTGGGCCACGCTGCTGCTGCTCATCGCCGCCGCCGGCGGCATGACTTATTGGCAGCAAAGTCAGCAGCGCAGTGCCGCGCCCAGCTACCTCACGGAGGCCGCCAGCAAAGGCGACCTGACGCTCACCATCACAGCCAATGGCACGCTGCAACCCACGCGCTCGGTCAACATCGGCAGCGAGCTCTCGGGCACCGTGCTGCGCGTGCTGGTGGACGTCAACGACCGGGTCAAAAAAGGCCAGGTGCTGGTCGAATTGGATACCGCCAAGCTCACTGACCAGGTGCTGCGCGCCAAGGCGGCGCTGGCCAGTGCCCAGGCGCAATTGGCGCAAGCCAAGGCCACCGTGACGGAAAGCAGCGCCAGCCTGGCGCGGCTCGAAGAAGTGGCCAGGCTCTCGGGCGGCAAGGTCCCGTCCAGGACCGAGCTTGACAGTGCCCGCGCCGCGCACGAGCGCGCCGTGGCAGCCGAGGCCAGCGCCCGCGCCAACGTCGATGCGGCCCGCGCCGCGCTCGCCACCGACGAGACCAACCTCTCCAAAGCCTCGATCCGCTCGCCCACCGACGGTGTGGTGCTGACGCGCTCGGTCGATCCCGGCAACGCCGTCGCGGCTTCTCTGCAGGCGGTGACGCTGTTCACCGTGGCTGAAGACCTGCGCCAGATACGCCTGCAGGTCAACGTGGACGAAGCCGATGTCGGTCGCGTCAAGGTCGGTCAGCCCGCCAGCTTTACCGTAAGCGCCTTCCCCAGCCGGCGCTTTCCCGCAAAGATCACCCGCGTGGCCTATGGCTCGACCATCACCGACAACGTGGTCACTTACCAAACCCTGCTCGACGTCAAAAATGACGACCTGAGCCTGCGCCCCGGCATGACCGCCACCGCCACCATCACCGCCGTCGAACTCAAGGACGTGCTGCTGGTGCCCAACACCGCGCTGCGCTTTACCCCGCAAACCACCGCCACGCCGCAGACCAATGGCGGCATCATGTCCAGCGTGTTGCCGCGCATGCCACGCACCGGTGCCCGCAAAACAGCCACCGGCGGTACCGCCAAACAGGTCTGGGTGCTGCGTGACGGCGCGCCGGTGGCCGTCAGTGTGACCCCGGGCATCAGCGACGGCCGCATGACCGAGATCACCGGCGGTGACTTGACCGAGGGCATGGCCGTGATCACCGACCAACGCGCAGGCGCTGCCAGCAAGCCATGAGTCCCCTGCCGCTGATTGAACTCAAGGCCGTCACCAAAACCTACGGCCAGGGCGCCACCGCCCTGCAGGCGCTCAAAGGGGTCGACCTGAGCATTGAGACGGGTGATTTTGTCGCCATCATGGGGCCCAGCGGTTCGGGCAAATCCACCGTCATGAACACCCTGGGCTGCCTCGACACGCCCACCACCGGCGAGTATTTGTTCAACGGCGTGCATGTGGAAACCCTCAGCCGCGACCAGCGCGCGCTCCTTCGCCGACGCTACCTGGGTTTTGTGTTTCAGGGCTTCAACCTGCTGGCGCGTACCAGCGCCCAGGAAAACGTGGAGTTGCCGCTGCTGTACCGCGGTGAACCCGCCAAAAGGCGCCACGTCGCCGCCCAAAAAGCCCTGGCCTCGGTGGGGCTGGCGGGCTGGGAACACCACACGCCGGCCGAGCTCTCGGGCGGCCAGCAGCAGCGCGTGGCGATTGCCCGCGCCATCGTGACCGAACCCGCCGTGCTGCTGGCCGACGAGCCCACCGGCAACCTCGACACCCAGCGCAGCCGCGAGATCATGCACCTGCTGTGGCAGCTCAATGTCGACCATGGCATCACCGTGCTGATGGTCACGCACGAGGCGGACATGGCGGCTTACGCCAAACGCATCGTGCACTTTGTCGATGGCGTGGTCGACAGCGACACCCGCAATCCGCGTCCCACCGAGGCCAGCCATGGCGGACCCGATGCGCAACCCATGCCCCCTGCGGCCCATGCGGAGGTCAACTGACATGTGGCTCAGCACCCTGCTGCTGGCCGTGCGCTCGATCCGGCGCAACCTGCTGCGCTCATTTTTGACCATCCTGGGCATCGTGATCGGGGTCAGCGCCGTCATCACCATGGTCACGGTGGGCAACGGCGCCACGCTGGCCATTCAGAACCAGATCGCCGGCCTGGGCACCAACCTGCTGCAAGTGCGCCCGGGGCAGCGCATGATGGGTGGCGGCGGCGGCGGTGCGCCGGCTTTCAAGGAAACCGATGCCGAGGCCATTGCCAGCCAGCTGAGCGGCATCGCGGCGGTGGCGCCCGAGGCGCGCAGCGGCGCCGTGCTGGTGCTCGATGGCCGCAACTGGAGCAGCAGCATCATCGGCAGCACCAACCAATGGCTGTTTACCGGCAACTGGAAACTCGCTGATGGCCGCAGCTTTAACGACGAGGAACAATTGGCCGGGGCGGGCGTCTGCCTGATCGGCGAGACTGTGCGCCGCGAGTTGTTTGGCAGCCGCGTGGCGGTGGGTGCGTCGCTGCGTGTCAAACAGATCGGCTGCGAGGTCATTGGCGTGCTTGCGCCCAAGGGCCAGGGCGCTTTTGGCAACGACCAGGACGACGTGGTGCTGATGCCGCTGCACACGCTGCAGCGCCGCATCACCGGCAACACCCTTGTCAACACGCTGATGGTGTCGATGGCGGACGGCGCCGACCCCGAGCGCGTCAAGGCCGGCATTACCGAACTGCTGCGCGAACGGCGCAAACTCAGCGCCACGGACGAAGACAACTTCAACGTGCTCGACACCAAGCAGCTCGGTGAAACCCTGTCGGGCACGACCAAGGTCATGACCATGCTGCTCGGCGCGGTGGCGGCGGTGAGCCTGCTGGTGGGCGGCATCGGCATCATGAACATCATGCTGGTGAGCGTGACCGAGCGCACCCGCGAGATCGGCCTGCGCCTGGCGATTGGCGCGCTGGAGCGCGAGGTGCTGCTGCAGTTTTTGATTGAAGCCGTGGTGCTGGCCGCTTTAGGCGGCGTGATCGGCATCATGCTGGCCACAGGGGCCTCGATCGGCCTGTCCCGCGTCATGGAAGTGCCGTATGTCTTCAACCCCGGCGTGAACCTGCTGTCCTTTGTGTTCTCGGCCGGCATTGGCGTGCTGTTTGGCTACTTTCCGGCGCGCCGGGCCGCCCGGCTGGATCCGATTGAAGCCTTGCGGCACGAGTAATTTCAGGCCTTTCATTTTGTGACGTGTTCATCGCGTTTTTGTCGCACAATCGCCTTCCACACATTGCAGGACAATTGAAACATGGGCTTTAACAAGGGTCCGTCGGACGCCCTATCCACGACGCCGTTCAAGGGACACGATCACATCGAGTACCGCGTGAGAGGGCGCATTCTGCACACCATGGCCAGGGGGCCGTTCAGCAATGTTGTGGAAGCCATTCCCCCCACCATCGTCGGCTTCCTTCATAAGCTGGCTCAACAGGGTTGCTGGGGACAAATTGTCAACTTTCAGCAAAGTGCGTTGACCTCCCCCACGGCCATGCAGGATTTTGCGGCCTATCTCAAAGCCAGGTACAAAAATACCGAGGCCAAGCCGGTGGTTGCCCTGGTGTTCGAGCCCGACATCGAGGGTCGCCACCTGATGGCGCCCGAATTCCTGAAGAGCTATACAGACGCCGGCCTGAAAGGCCAGGTGTTTGAAGACTATGCCACCGCGCTGCATTGGGTGGAATCCGAAATCAGCCAGTTCTCGACGCGACTCGAATGGCAGAACAGTCACACCATCGGCGACCCGGCCATCGACGAACAACACCGGGAGTTGTTCAAGCGTGCCGCTTATCTGCTGGCCGCCACCTCCCATGAGGGACAGGTCATTTCTGCCATGCGACTTTTTCACTACATGCGCACACACCTCTCGCACGAGGAAGAACTGATGCGGCAGCTTGGTTACCCGGAGGTCGAAACCCATAGGCTGGAGCATCAGGACCTGATGGCCAGACTCAACACGATGTCACTCAAGATTGCCAACGAAAACCTGGTGATCGCGGATCTGGAGGAGTTCATCGGAGACAGGTTCTTGAAACATATAGCGACGGCCGACACCGACCTGGCCCGATTTGCCAACGCGACCCGGTCAGGCTGAACCGTACCGGGTGGCCGCCATGGCAGGCAACTGCATTTTGCGCAGCAACTGCGCCACCGCCTGCGGGTAGATCAAATGCTCCTGTGTGAGCACCCGCGCCGCCAGCGTGTCTGCCGTATCACCGGGCAGCAGCGGCACCACGGCTTGCGCCAGGATCGGGCCGTGGTCGAGCTCGGCGGTCACCAGATGCACCGTGGCACCTGCCACCTGGCAACCGGCATCAATGGCACGCTGGTGCGTGTGCAAACCGGCAAAGGCGGGCAGCAGCGAGGGGTGGATGTTGACCAGGCGCCCGGCATAGCGGTTGACGAAGCCGGGCGTCAGGATGCGCATAAAGCCGGCCAGCAGCACCAGCACCGGTTGGTCCGGACTGTCATAACGGTCAATCACCTGCCCCAGCGCGGCATCGAAGGCCTCGCGCCCCGGATAAGCCTTGTGGTCAATCAGCTCGGTGACAATGCCGTGGTCGCTGGCGAATTTCAGTCCCTTGGCCTCTGCCTTGTTGCTGATGACGGCAGCCACCCTGGCACCATAACGATCTGCCCAGCCCTCGCGCTGCGCGGCTTTCACAATGGCGGCCATGTTGGAGCCGCCGCCCGAGATCAAGATAACGATATTTTTCATGAAGACCGAATTATGACTTTGACCCACCCCGCTTCCCTGACCCTGACGCCCATCGCGGCCCGCGTGCTCGCCACCCTGATGGAAAAGGCCCGTACCGTGCCCGACAGCTACCCGCTGTCGCTCAATTCGCTGATGCTGGGCTGCAACCAGAAAAGCAGCCGCGAGCCGGTGATGGACCTGAGCGAAGCCGATGTGGCCGGCGCGCTGGAAAACCTCATGGCGCTGTCGCTGGTGCGCGCCAACACCTCCGGGCGCGTGACCCGCTACGAGCACAACTTCCAGCGCGGCGCGGGTGTGCCCGAGCAGTCGGCGGTGTTGCTGGGCCTGTTGATGCTGCGCGGCCCGCAAACCGCCGCCGAACTGCGCCTGACCACCGAACGTTGGTACCGGTTTGCCGACGTCTCCTCGGTCGAGGGTTTCCTGGAAGAGTTGCAGGAGCGCTCGCCTGACAAAGGCGGCCCGCTGGTGATCAAGCTGGACCGTGCCCCGGGTGCCC
Source organism: Rhodoferax sp. (assembly GCA_023231075.1). GTDB lineage: Bacteria > Pseudomonadota > Gammaproteobacteria > Burkholderiales > Burkholderiaceae_C > Rhodoferax. The sequence continues at coordinate 1,361 of JALNWC010000081.1, read as the reverse complement.
GCGAGCAGCGCTGGGCGCATTTGCTGTGCGGCCCGGTGGACGCGGCGCAATTTGCCCAGTCCGGTAGCGCCCGCGGCGCCGACGGTTCGCCCGGCACCCTGGCGCGCATCGAGCAGCTTGAAGCGGAAGTGGCCCAGCTCAAAGCCACGGTGCTCGAACTCTGCTCTGAGCTGGGCGTTTCACCGCCCATACCGGGGGTGGCTCAAACGTGAGCGAGATCAAAATTCAAACTTACCAACAACATGGCGGGACAGACCGCAGTTACACGAAGTGAACCAGCTCTGTCCTCAACCAATTAAGACTAAATTTGGTCCCCTCACTTGAGGCCGCCCATCATGAAACTGTCTACCCACATCAAACCCATCAGCTACCTTAAAAGCCACACCGCGCAAATTGTCAAGGAACTTGCGCAAAGCCGCGAGCCGATGGTGATCACCCAAAACGGTGAAGCCACCCTGGTGGTGATGGATGTCAAAAGCTTCGAAGAACAGGAAAACACGCTGGCGTTGTTGAAGATTCTTGCGCTTGGCAAGCGCGAGATAGAACAGGGTCAATTCAGGGACGCCGAGGATGTTTTTGCCACGCTGGAACAGTCCGAACTGCAATGAAGACCGTCATCCTGGCGTCGGCAGAACGCGACCTGGTCGAGCTACGAAGCTACATCGTCAAAAACTTCTCTCTTGCCACCTGGCAAAAAAGTTTCGGCAAGCTCAAGGAAGGCATCCGCAACCTGGCCAGGTTTCCCCATCTGGGCGCCATTCCCGAAGAACTGGAAGCGCTCCACCAGAGCCAATACCGGCAAGCGCTTTCCGACATGCACCGCATCATTTATGAAATACGCCAGGACACGATTTACATTCACATCATCGCCGATGCCAGGCGCGACATGCAATCACTGCTCATGCGCCGACTCGTTCGGTGAATGCCCATCAAAACGATAGGCTTTCTCGATGTCGGCTTAATTCTCGGCATACAACAGGCGAATCACCGCGCGCACCTCTGCGGCAGTCGCCGCATCCAGCTTGCCCAGGGACTTGCCCAGGCGCGACTTGCTGAGGGTGCGAATCTGGTCCACTGCCACCTCGGACGGCTGCCCGTCGCATTCGCAAGCCACCCGGCTTGCCCATTGCGGATGCAACTGGCTGGTCAGCGGGCACACCACCACTTCTTGCGAAGCGTCAAACATGCCAGGTCGAAGCCTCACTGCGCCTTGAAACCACTTTCCTTGATGATGCGCACCCAGGTTCTGGTATGAGCCTGCGCATTTTCCGCCGCTGCGGACGACGCCAGTTCTCTCAAAAAGTACCCGGGTAGGCACCGCCATCCGCCAACACGTTTTGCCCGGTCATGTAACCAGCCTG
>JALNWC010000080.1 GCA_023231075.1 Rhodoferax sp. | reverse complement strand
GGTCGAACACGATGACGCCTTCAAGGTGCATGCCGACCTGCCGGGCGTCAAAAAGGAAGACATCAATGTGCGCATTGATGGCAACCGGGTGCACATCGACGCCGAGGCCCGGCGTGAAAAAGACGTCAAGGAAAAAGGCAAGGTGGTGCGCAGCGAGCGCTACTACGGCACCGTGTCACGCGTCTTCACGCTGTCGCAGGAAGTGGACGACGCCAAGGCGGTGGCCAAGTACGAGGATGGCGTACTGACGCTGGACCTGCCCAAAAAAGCCACCACCTCGACCAAAAAACTGGCGATCCAGTAAGCCGATGGGGGCGGCGGCGCAAGGCGCCCTACTGGCTTGGTCAAGGCAATGCAAGCCAAGGCGGCAAAAGTAAGCCGATGGGGCGGCGGCGCAAGGCGCCCTACCCTCTTTGGGCCGCCAGATAGTCCAGCACGTCGTTGAGCGACACCAGCCGGGCATAGTCCGCTTCGGGGATCGTGACCCCGAAGTGCGCGTGCAGACTCACCAGAAAGTTGAGCCAGTCCATCGAGTCCAGATCCACCTGGCTGCGCAGCGGCCGCGCCGGGTTGAGCGTGTCGGGTTCCAGCTCGGGGGCAATGGCGCGCAGCAGGCTCATGACGGTGGTGGCAAGCGTTGCGCGGTCAGTGCTCATGATGTCATTCCCCAATTTGGGCGAGTGCAGGATTCCGTCATTGCGAACGCAGTGAAGCAATCCATGACTTCCGCAGGCAGGGACTGCCGCGCTTCGCTCGCAGTGACGGAGTCAGGGTTCACGGCACATCCCCTGCCAGCACTTGCGGCTGTTGCAACAGGTCCCGCAATTCGGCCAGAAACATCGCGCCCCGGTGCCCGTCCGAGACCCGGTGATCGGCGGCCAGGGTGGCGCACAACACCGGCTGGGCGCAGACCACGCCCCCCACCACCCAGGGCCTTGTCGCAATGCCGCCAAAACCCACCAGCGCCACCTGGGGCGGGTAGATCACGCCAAACACCGACTCGATCGCCTGGTCGCCGAGGTTGGTGATGGTGATGGTGGCATCCGACATTTCGGAACTGCGCAGCGAGCCTGCGCGGGCGCGCCTGACCAGGTCGGCCAGCTCGCGCATCAACTGTTCCAGCGGTTTGCGCTGCGCATCAAGAATCGCCGGGGCCACCAGCCCGCCACCGCGCAGCGAAATGGCCACCCCGGCATGCACGGCGGCACCGGGATGAAATTGCCCATCGCGGTAAAAGCCATTGAGCTCTGGCGCGCGCTGCAAGGCCAAGGCCACCGCCTTGATCAGCAGCACGGCGGGCAACAGGCGCCCGGTAATGGGCAGGCCCGCGTTGCGTTGCTGCAGCCAGTCCATGGCGACTTGCACGGAAAACGTCTCGGCCAGGTAGTAATGCGGGATTTCACGCTTGGAGCGGCTCATGGCCGCGGCAATGGCCTGGCGCATGTTTAGCTGCCGATCAGGCGCTGCGGGCAGGGTCCTTTGTGCGGCTGGAACCGGGGCTGCAACCGGCGATGAAACCGGGGTTGTGGCAGACATGGCAGACGCTTTGGTCGGCGCTTTTTCTGATTCTGCCAAAGCTGCCTTGTCTTGTTTTGTTGCCGCAGGCGGTGCTGTCGGCTCCGTTGGCATGGCTGGCGCTTCTTTGGGCACTTCACCCGGCGCGCGCAAGGTGGCCAGCACCGTGCCCACCGGCACCTTGTCGCCCACCGGCACCAACAGTTCCTGCACCACGCCGTCCTGCCAGATCTCGACATCAATCGCCGCCTTGGAGGTGTCCACCACGGCCACCACCTGGCCGCGCTTGACGCTGTCGCCGGGCTGGACGTGCCAGGCCAGCAGCTTGCCCTCGGTCATGTCGGCACCGAGCGAAGGCAACCTGAATTCGATCATGTGATCTGCTCCATCACGGCCTGCACCGTGGCCACAATTTTGTCCACCTGCGGCAGCGCCGCCTGTTCCAGGTGCTGGGCGTAGGGAATCGGCAATTCTTCGCTGCACACCCTTGCCAGCGGCGCATCGAGCTCGGCAAAAGCCTGCTCGCTGATGCGCGCCATCACCTCGGCGGCCAGACTGCCGGAGCGCCACCCCTCGGCCACCACCACCGCGCGGCGGCACTTGCGCACCGAGGCCATCACGGTGGCGTCATCGAGCGGGCGCAGCACGCGCAGGTCAATCACCTCGGCGGAAATTCCCAGGCGGGTCAGTTCGTCTGCGGCCTGCAGGGTTTTGAACAGGCAGCCGCCATAGGTGATGAGGCTCACGTCATTGCCGGGGCGGCGCACCCGAGCGCTGCAGATGTCCACTTCACAGCGCTCGGGCACTTCGCCCTCCAGGTTGTAGAGCTGCGTATGCTCAAAAATCAGCACCGGGTCAGGGTCGGCCAGCGCGGGTTTGAGCATGGCGCGCGCATCTTCCACGGTGGCGGGCGCCAGCACGCGCAGGCCCGGCACATGGGCGTACCAGGCCTCGAAACTGTTGGAGTGCTGGGCCGCCACCTGGCGCCCGGCCCCGGTGGCCATGCGAAACACCACCGGCACCGAAAACTGACCGCCCGACATGTGGTGCAGCATGGCCGCGCTGTTGACGATGGGGTCGAGCGCGAGCAGGCTGAAGTTGACCGTCATGATCTCGACGATCGGGCGCATGCCGCCCAGCGCCGCACCAATGCCGGCGCCGACAAAGCCCAGCTCGGACACCGGCGTGTCGCGGATGCGCTCGGGGCCAAATTCATCGAGCAGGCCCTTGGAGACGGCATAAGTGCCCCCATAGCGACCGACATCCTCGCCCATCAAAAAAACGCGCGGGTCGGCTTGCAGCGCCTCGCGCAGCGCCTCGCGCAGGGCTTCGCGGTAACTCATGCGTTGGCCCATCATGCGGCTCCTTGCGCGGTGTGCACGTCGCGCAGCAGATCAGACACCGGCTCCCAACTGCCCGCCTCGGCAAAGGCCACGGCGGCGTCGACTTCGGTTTGCGCGGCGGCATCGAGCGCCAAAAATTCTTCCTCGCTCAGGTCGCCCTGGGCTTTGAGCCGTTCGCTGAAGGTATGGATCGGGCCGCGTGTTTTCCAGGCCTGCACTTCCTGCTTGTCGCGGTAAAGCTCGGGGTCGAACATCGAGTGGGCGCGAAAACGGAAAGTCCTGAATTCCAGAAAAACCGGGCGTTGGAGTTGCAGCACCTGCTGGGCCGCGCCCAGCACGGCCTCGTGCACCGCCACCACGTCCATGCCGTCGACCGACACCGCGTCCATGCGATAGGACGCCGCCTTGACGCACAGGTCGGTCTGCGACTCGGAGCGCGCCAGCGCCGTGCCCATCGCATACAAATTGTTTTCACAGCAGAACAGCACCGGCAACTGCCACAGCGCGGCCAGGTTCATGGCTTCGTGGAAAGCGCCCTCGGCCACCGCGCCTTCGCCAAAAAAGCAGGCGGTCAAGGCGCTGCGGCCGCTGAGCTGGTCGGCCAGTGCCAGCCCCGCCGCCAGCGGCAGGCCGCCGCCCACAATGGCCTGCCCGCCATAGAAGCGGGTGGCCCGGTCGAACAGGTGCATGGAGCCGCCATGACCGCGCGAGCAGCCCTCCTGCTTGCCAAACATCTCGGCCATGATGGCGTTCATGCCAAGCCCGCGTAAGAGCGCATGGCCATGCTCGCGGTAGGTGGCCACCACGTTGTCCTGCGGCTGCAAGGCGCGCAGTGCGCCGGTGGCCACGGCCTCCTCGCCAATGTAGAGGTGCAGGAAGCCGCGGATCTTTTGCTGACCGTACAACTCGACCGCCTTCTCTTCCATGCGCCGGATGCGCAGCATGTCGGCCAGCAGGGCCAGCGCAAATTGCTTGTCCCAGGGCACCGGGCCGGTCGGCGGTGCGGGTACCTTGAAGTCGCTCATAGACCCGCCTCCAGGGTTGAGGTGTCGCCCTCGGGCAGACCGAGTTCGCGCGCTTTCAGCAGGCGGCGCATGATCTTGCCGCTGCGGGTGCGCGGCAGCACCGCCAGAAAGGCAATTTCCTTGGGTGCCACCGCAGCGCCCAGGCGTTTGCGCGCGTGGGCCATGATGTCAAGACGCAGCGCTTCAAGGGGCTCAAAGTCGCTCTTGAGCGAGACAAAGGCCTTGACGACTTCGCCCAGCAGGAGGTCGGGCTTGCCGATGACGCCGGCCTCGGCCACGGCCGGGTGTTCCATCAGCACGCTCTCGACCTCAAACGGGCCGATCAGGTGGCCGGCCGACTTGATGACGTCGTCGGCACGGCCGACAAACCAGAAGTAGCCGTCGGCGTCGCGCCGCGCCAGGTCGCCCGTCAGGTACAGCTCGCCGGCAAAGCACTTGGCATAGCGCGCCTCGTTGTTGAGGTAGCCGCGAAACATCGACGGCCAGCCGCTTTTAAGCGCCAGTTCACCCTCGACGTTGGGCGCCTCGATGACGCGCACGCGCGGCAGCTCGCCCTCGGCTTCCAGGTGTTCGACGATAAAAGCATCAATGCCCGGCAGCGGGCGCCCCATCGAGCCCGGCTTGATGTCAAAGGCCGGGGTGTTGGCGATCATGATGCCGCCGGTTTCGGTTTGCCACCAGTTGTCGTGGATCGGCAAACCCAGCACCTCCTGGCCCCACCACACCGCCTCGGGGTTGAGCGGCTCGCCGACGCTGGCAATGAAGCGCAGGCAGGGATAAGACCGGCGCTGCGCCAGCTCGGAGCCGGCTTTCATGAGCATGCGGATCGCCGTGGGTGCGGTGTACCAGACACTCACACGCTCCTGCGCCAACAGCTGGTACCAGCGCTCGGCATCGAACTCTTCGCGGTCCACCAGGGTGGTCACGCCCTGCAGCAGCGGCGCGATGATGCCGTAGCTGGTGCCGGTGACCCAGCCCGGGTCGGCGGTGCACCAGTAGCGGTCATCGGGCTGCAGATCCAGCGCATACCGCGCTGTGGCCTGATGCGCGATGACCGCGCCATGCACATGCAGCGCGCCCTTGGGCGTGCCGGTGGTGCCGCTGGTGAAGAACAGCAACGCGGGGTCTTCCTCGCGGGTCTCGACGGTGTTGAAGCCATCGGACGCCGCGTCCATCAGCGTGGCCAGGTCCAGCGTGTCGGGCTCGTGGGTGACCCCGCCGTCCTCGGCCACCAGCAGCACATGGCGCAGGCTGGGCATCTGGGCGCGCATCTGGCGCACCTTGCGCAAATAAAGGGTGTCGGTGGTCAGCAGCACCTGGCCGGCGCCCAACTGGATGCGGGTGGCAATGGGCTCCGGGCCAAAGGCCGAGAACAGCGGCGTCACCACGGTGCCGTTCTTGAGCGCGCCGAGCAGACCCACGTAGAGTTCAGGGATGCGCCCGGCCAGTAAAAACAGCCGGTCGCCTTTGCCGACACCCAGGCTTTGCAACACGTTGGCGAAACGGTTGGTTTGCCGCGCCAATGCGGCGTAGCTCAGGTCAACTGCGGGGGCGTCGCGCGAGACAAAGCGCAGCGCCACGTGGTAGCGCAGCACGCCCGCCGCATGCCGATCCACCGCCTCAAAGCCCATGTTGAGCCCCCCTCCCGGCGTGCCCTTCAGTGCCAGGCGTACCCGATCCCATGAAAACCGGCTGCGCTCGTCCTCATAAGCCGTCCAGTTGGGCTGCTGGCCCCGCTGGGCGGGCGCCTTGTGAATGACCGGTGGTCTTGTCATGGCCGACTCCTTGCCATCAGACTGTCTCGACCACCCGCGCACGGGTTTCGCGGTCCCGGGCGCTGCCCAGATCGACCGCCAGGTCGGCGAGTTCACGGGTCAGCAAGCCCAGCACGTCTTCGATCGTCATGATGCCGGCCAGATGGCCGCTGGCATCGGTGATGACCAGCCGCCGCAAGCGGTATTTGCGCATCAGTTGCATCGCGTCCATCGCGTCCATGTCAGGGTTGGCGGTGACCAGGTCGACCGACATGATGTCGCCCGCCGTAAAGACCTCGGGATCGAGGCCTTCGGACATGAGTTCGAGCACCAGATCGCGGTCGGTGACGATGCCGATCGGCTTGTTTTTGTCACCGGCCTCAACCACCACCAGGGCGCCAATGTGGTGCCGGCGCATGAGCTGCGCCACCACCCTTGCCGGGGTGTCAGGCTCAACCACGGCAACCAAGGTGGTTGCAAATTCCTTGAGTTTGATGGCCATGGCAACTCCTGTTCTTTAAAAATCCGCGAGGGGATTTCAGAATAATCGCCCCAGCGCGCGAAGGCATGCGAATAATCAAGGTATACACGGGAATGCGATGGCTTTGGGGAGTTGCAGGAGGCCCGCCTCGGGCCGATGGTTTTGGAATTCAATCGCGGCGAGGGCGCCGCTCCCACAAAGCGCCGCTGCCACAAGATGTCGCTCTCACAAGGTGTCGCTGCCACAAGGCGCCGCTCCCACCAACTTACACCAGCTGTGCCCAGGCTTTTTCCAGGCGCTTGACGCTGACCGGCTGCGGCGTGCGCAGCTCCTGGGCGAAGAAGCTCACGCGCAGCTCTTCAAGCAGCCAGCGGAACTCCTGCAGGCGCTCGTCGACCACGCCCTTGCGCTCGGTGAGCAGGCGCGCGTAGCGCTGCTCCAGCGGCTGCAGTTCTTTGAGGCGCGCCGCGTCGCGGGCCGGGTCGGCACGGTATTTGTCGAGGCGCGCGGTGATGGCTTTCAGGTAACGGGTGAAGTGGTGCAGATTGACCCAGGGTGTGACGCTTAAAAAACGCCTGGGCATCAGGCGCACCAGTTGCTGGGCGGCATCCTGCGTGGCCTGCGGCGCATTTTTGGTGTCCTTGATCTTGCGCGCGGCCAGCGCGTACTCGGCCAGAATGGCAGCGGCCAGGCGCGCCACTTCGGTGGCGATGAGGGTCAGGCGGCCCCGCCCCTCGTCGATGCGTTTCTTGAAGGCGAATTCATCGGTGGGCAGCGGGTCGAGCAAAAAGGCGCGGTCGAGTGCCACCTGGATGATTTGCTCGCGCAGTTCTTCCAGCGTGCCGCCAGAGCCCGAGCCGTCGGGGTTCTTGCCGACCTGCATGTAGCTGACGGCCATTTTTTGCAGGTCGGGCACGTTTTTTTCGAGGTACTTGAGCGCATCCCTGATCTGCAGGGCAAACAGGCGGCGCAGGCCGGCGCGGTGTTTGGCCGCGGCCACATCGGGCTCATCGAACACCTCGAGGGTGACCGCATCACCCGCGTCGATCAGGCCGGGGTAGCCCATCAGGGTCTGGCCACCCTTTTGAATTTCGAGCAGTTCGGGCAGCTCGCCAAAGGTCCAGGCGGTGTAGCGCTGGCTGCTCAGTTGGCCATTACCTGGCTTGTCATTGCGGGCTCCGACCCGCAATCCAGGGTTTCCTGAATCCCGGGCTTGGCTTTTTATGGCGTTTGTAGGATCGACTTCAGTCGACCGTGAATCCGCGTGCGCCGTCGGCGTCTGAGGCGGTGGACCGTCGGCGCCCTGCCCCAGCTTGAGCCCCGCCAGCGCCTGGAACGCGCCGCGCGCCTTGGCGCCCAACTCGGCCTTGAGGGCGCCCAGGTTGCGCCCGGCGCCGAGTTGGCGGCCATGCTCGTCGACCACCCGGAAGTTCATGAAGAAGTGCGGACTGAGCATGTCCACCTTGATGTCGGCGCGCACCACGTCCACCGCCGTGGCGGCGCGCACCAGTTTGAGCACCGCATCGAGCAGCGCGCCGTGGCCAAAGAGCTCGGGTGCGTTCAAGGTTTCAGCCATTTTGCGGGCGCTCTCAGGCAGCGGCACCAGGCGCGAGCGGGGTCGCTGGTGCAGGGTTTTCAGCAGCGCCTGAATCTTGTCCTTGAGCATGCCGGGCACCAGCCATTCGCAACGCTCCTCATTGACCTGGTTCAGCACAAACAGCGGTACCGTCACGGTCAGGCCATCCCGGGCGTCGCCGGGCTCGTGCAGGTAGGTGGCGGCGCAATCGACACCGCCCAGGCGGACGGTTTTGGGGAAGGACTGGGTGGTGATGCCCGCCGCCTCGTGGCGCATCAGCTCTTCGCGCGTCAGCAGCAGCAGTTTGCTGTTGCCAGCGGGCGCCGCACCGCGCTCCGGCATCGGCATCAGGACCTCGGGCTTTTTGCAGGCGTCGCGGTACCAGGCATCAAAGCTGTAGCCGCTGCACACGTCGGCGGGCAGTTGCTGGTCGTAAAAGGCGTAGATCAGCTCGTCGTCGATCAGCACGTCCTGGCGGCGCGCCTTGTGCTCCAGGTCTTCGACCTGCCCGATGAGCTTGTGGTTGGCGGCCAAAAACGGCCACTTGCAGTCCCACTGGCCGTTGACCAGCGCCTCGCGGATGAAGATTTCGCGCGCACCGACCAGGTCGACCCGGCCGTAATTGACGCGCCTGCCGCTGTACACCACGATGCCATACAGCGTGGCGCGCTCCAGCGCGTTGACCTCGGCCGACTTCTTTTCCCAATGCGGGTCCAGCAGCTGTTTCTTGAGCAAATGGCCGCCCACCTGCTCCAGCCACTGCGGCTCGATGGCGGCAATGCCGCGGCCAAACAGGCGCGTGGTCTCGACCAGCTCGGCGGCCACAATCCAGCGGCCCGGCTTTTTGACCAGATGCGCGCCGGGGTGCGGGTAAAACTTGATGCCGCGCGCGCCCAGGTACTCGCCGCCGCCGCCACCCTCGGTTTCCAGCTTGTAGCCAATGTTGCCCAACAAGCCCGCGAGCATCGACAAATGCAACTGCTCATAACTGGCCGGCAAGGTGTTGAGCCGCCACTTGTGCTCGGCCACCACGGTGTGCAACTGCGAATGGATGTCGCGCCACTCACGCACCCGGCGCATGCTGATGAAGTTTTGGCGCAGCAGTTGCTCGTATTGGCGGTTCGACAATTTGTGAGACGGGTG
>JALNWC010000079.1 GCA_023231075.1 Rhodoferax sp. | reverse complement strand
CCGGGCCGTAGCCACGTTCGCGCGCGGTCGGCACTTCGGCCATGAGTTCGCGGATCGGCGTGAACAGGCCGGTGTAGGTGGCCGGATTGCTGCGCGGTGTGCGGCCAATCGGCGACTGATCGACATTGATGACCTTGTCAAAATACTCGATGCCCTCGATGGCCGCGTGCTCTGCCGCTTCGTCATGGGCGCGGTACAGGGTGCGCGCCACCGCTTTGTACAGTGTGTCGTTCACCAGCGTCGATTTGCCCGAGCCCGAGACGCCGGTGACGCAGGTCAGCAGGCCCACCGGAAAAGCGACCTCGACGCCTTTCAGGTTGTGGCCGCTGGCGCCAATCACCTTGAGCGCCTGCAACTCGCCCAGCGTGGCGTGGTGCTGCGCCTCGCGCTCGGCACGTCGCACCGCGGCCGGGCTGGGGGCGAAGCGGCTGGTCTTGCCCTTGTTGAACGGCACCGGGGCCTGCGTGGGCAGCCAGGCTGTGCGATGCCGGGGCACGGCGATGCTGCGCGCGCCGCTCAGGTACTGGCCGGTGAGCGACTCAGGCGTGGCCTTGACCTGGTCAAAGTTGCCCTGCGCCATGACGCGCCCGCCGTGCAGGCCGGCGCCGGGGCCCATGTCGATGATGTGGTCGGCGGCGCGCATCATGTCTTCGTCGTGCTCGACCACCAGCACGCTGTTGCCAATGTCGCGCAGGTGCTTCAGGGTGTCGATCAGGCGGTCGTTGTCGCGCTGGTGCAGGCCGATGCTGGGCTCGTCGAGCACGTACATGACGCCGGTCAGGCCCGAGCCAATCTGGCTGGCCAGGCGAATGCGCTGCGCTTCGCCGCCACTCAGGGTTTCGGCGCTGCGGTCCAGGCTCAGGTAGGTCAGGCCGACGTCGTTCAAAAACTTCAGGCGCAGGCTGATCTCGCGCACCACCTTGGCGGCAATGTCGCCCTTGGCGCCGTGCATGGTGAGCGTGTTGAAGTAGGCAAAACACTCGGCCAGGGTGTAGTGGCTGAGCTCGAAAATGGCTTTGGCTTGCGCGCCTTCGCCAATCCGCACGTGGCGCGCCTCGCGCCTGAGGCGGCTGCCCGCGCAGTCCGGGCAGGGCTGCACGCTGCGCAGGCGCGCCAGGTCTTCGCGCACGACCGCGGAGTCGGTCTCGCGGTAGCGCCGCTGCATGTTGGGAATGATGCCCTCGAACGGGTGTTTCTTGCTCAGCTTTTTGCCGCTCGACAGCCCTGAGTCCATGACGTAGCTGAACTTGATCTCCTCCTGCCCCGAGCCCTGCAGCACCGCCTGTTGCACCGCTTCGGGCAGGGATTCGAACGGCTGCTCGATGTCAAACCTGTAGTGTGCGGCCAGGCTCTCCAGCATGGCAAAGTAGTAGGCGTTGCGCCGGTCCCAGCCCTTGATGGCGCCGCTGGCCAGGCTCAGGGAGGGAAAGGCGACCACGCGTGCCGGATCAAAAAACTCCTGCAGACCCAGGCCGTCGCAGCTGGGGCAGGCACCGACGGGCGAGTTGAACGAGAACAGGCGCGGCTCGAGTTCGGCAATCGAGTAGCTGCACATCGGGCAGGCAAACTTGGCATTGAACAGATGCTCGGCGGGCTTGTGCTCGGCCAGCTCCGCTGCGCTGTCCATTTCGAGCGCAATGGCGCGCCCGTTGGCCACCCGCAAAGCCGCCTCGAAACTCTCGGCCAGGCGTTGTTTCAGGTGGTCATGGTCGCTGCGGTCGGCGCCCGGGTCTGCCGGGGCGTGACGCACCTTGACGCGGTCGATGACCACGTCGATGTCGTGCTTTTCGGTTTTCTTGAGGGCGGGCAACTGATCGAACTCACAGGTCTGGCCGTTGACCCGAAAGCGCACATAGCCTTGGCGCTGCATGTCGGCAAAGACGTCCAGAAACTCGCCCTTTTTTTCGCGTGCGATGGGCGCCAGGATCATCAGCCGCGTGTCTGCGGGCAGGGCCAGCACGGCGTCCACCATCTGGCTCACGGTTTGCGACTGCAAGGGCTGCTGGTGCTCGGGGCAGTAGGGCGTGCCCGCGCGGGCGAACAGCAGGCGCAGGTAGTCGTGAATCTCGGTGACCGTGCCCACGGTGGAGCGCGGGTTGTGGCTGGTGGCTTTTTGCTCGATCGAGATGGCCGGCGACAGGCCCTCGATCACATCGACGTCGGGCTTGTCCATCAATTGCAGGAACTGGCGTGCGTAGGTGGACAGGCTTTCCACATAGCGGCGCTGGCCTTCGGCATACAGCGTGTCAAAGGCCAGGCTGGACTTGCCCGAACCCGACAGACCGGTGATCACCACCAGTTGGTTGCGTGGAATGTCGAGGTCGATGTTTTTCAGGTTGTGGGTGCGGGCGCCACGGATGCTGATGCTCTGCGCCTGCAGGGCTGCGCCCAGGTATTTGCCCCCGGTGGCGGGAGGCGGGGGGGCGGCGTCGGAAGAGTTCAAGGTGGAGAGGCTCAAAAATACGGTAAAAATGCAGCGGACAACTTGTCATGATAGCCAATGCTCGGCCTGTGATGCACTTGACGGGAACGGTATGTCAAGAGAATCGGGGACAATCCAGCGCTTGCAGCCTGCCTGGGTTGCGTTTGTGATTTCGGAGAAACCCGTGACTGATATGAACGTTCCGCCAACGACTGCCCGTGCCAAGTCAGCCACCGCCATGACGGCGTTGGAGTTGCGCGCCAGTGCTTCCCTGGCCTCCATCTTTGCCTTGCGCATGCTGGGCCTGTTCCTGATCTTGCCGGTATTTGCCATCGAGGCCGCGCGTTATCCGGGGGGCGATGACGCCGCCATGGTGGGTTTGACCATGGGCATTTACGGCTTGACGCAAGCCCTGCTGCAGTTCCTGTATGGCCTGGCTTCTGACCGGGTTGGGCGCAAACCCGTGATTATCTTCGGCCTGCTGGTGTTCGCGGCTGGCAGCTGGCTGGCGGCCTGGGCCCCGTCGCTCAGCTGGCTGGCGATTGGCCGTGCGGTGCAGGGGGCGGGCGCGGTGTCGGCCGCCGTCACGGCGCTGTTGGCGGACCAGACGCGCGACGTGGTGCGCACCAAATCGATGGCGATCGTGGGGGCCAGCATCGGCCTGATGTTTGCCCTGTCGCTGGTGGCCGCGCCGGTGCTGGCGGGCTGGATCGGACTGGTGGGTATTTTTGCCCTGACCGGGCTGCTGGCGCTGCTGGGCGTGGCCGCGGTCATCTGGTGGGTGCCGCCGGAACCGCTGCAACACAAGAACCAGCCGCGCGGTCGACTGGCGGATGTGCTGCACTCGGCGGCGCTGCTGCGGCTCAATTTTGGCGTTTTTGTGCTGCACGCGGTGCAATTGGCCATGTGGCTGGCCTTGCCGGCCATGCTGGTGCAAGCCGGTTTGGCGCGCCAGGACCATTGGCAGGTGTACCTGCCCGCCGTGCTGGGCTCGTTTGTGGTGATGGGCGGCAGCCTGTTCCAGCTGGAAAAGCGGGGTTATTTGCGAGCCGTGTTCCTGACCTCGATCGGCTTGACGGCCCTGGTGCAAATGGGGCTCTGGTGGCAGGTGGACGCGACGCCCAGCCTGGCTCTCTTGGGTGGCCTGCTGTTTGTCTTTTTTTACGGCTTCAATGTGCTCGAAGCCAGCCAACCCAGCATCGTGTCGCGTCTGGCGCCCCCGGCCAGCCGGGGTGCGGCCATCGGGGTCTACAACACGCTGCAGTCGCTGGGTTTCTTTGTCGGTGGCATGGGGGGCGGCTGGCTCATGAAGCATGGCGGCGCCAACGGCCTGTTTGCGGTGTGCGCGGGCCTGATGCTGTTGTGGCTGGTGGTGGCCTGGCCCATGCAGGCGCCGGTGGCAGGCGGCCACTGAATTCCGCCAAAAGGCGGCTAAACTGAACTATTCAAAGGAGCAGGCATGGCCTCAGTCAATAAAGTAATTCTGGTGGGCAACCTCGGACGGGATCCGGAGGTGCGCACCTTCCCCAGCGGCGATCGCGTGGCCAACGTCACCATCGCCACCACGGACAAGTGGAAAGACAAGCAAAGCAACGAAATGCGTGAAGCCACCGAGTGGCATCGTGTGGTCTTTAACGGCCGCCTGGCGGAAATTGTCGAGCAATATCTGCGCAAGGGTGCGCAGATTTACGTCGAAGGCAGCTTGCGCACGCGCAAATGGACCGACAAGGACGGCATCGAGAAATACACCACCGAGATTCGCGCCGACCAGATGCAGATGCTGGGCAGTCGTCAGGGCACGGGTGAGCCAAGCCAGGGGGGGGATGACGGTGGCTATGGTCGTCCGGCGGCGGCGCCGGCGCGCCCGGCGGCTGCGCCTGCCCGTGCGGCCGCTGCCGCTGCGCCTGCGGCCCGACCCCCGAGCGGTTTTGATGACATGGATGACGATATTCCGTTCTGACACCCGTTTTGGCTGATTTTTTTAAAAACCCGGTCATTCATGGATTGACCGGGTTTTTTTATGATGTGGTCGAAATCAGTGGTCTAATTTCCGCCGGTGTCGGGATGCCTTGTCACAACCCGGATTGATCCGTGATCTCGTCCATGGTCAAAAATAATCTCAAGTTCAAAGTCAGCGTTTATTTGTTTGTCGCCCTTTCCGTGGCGACCGTGATAGCCACGCTGCTTTTCATCAAGCACCGGCAAGATGACATGCAGGCCATGGTGGCCGGGCATGTCATGCAAATTGCCGATATGGTGGTGGCCAGCACCCGCTACACCATGCTCCTGAACAAGCGTGACATCGCCGAAAAAATCATTGAAGACGTCGGCCGGCAAAAAGGGATCGAGCGGCTCAGGGTGATCAGCAAGGATGGCACCATCATCCATTCCAATGACAAATCGGAAATTGGTTATTCGGTTGAACAGCAGGATGAGCCCTGTGTTCGCTGCCATCAGACCAGCGAGCCCTTGACAAGGGTCGCCGACGACAAGCGCTGGCAGGTGTTTGCCAACCCGGCCGGAACCCACCGGGTGCTGACCAGCATGCACGCCATACGCAATGAACCCACCTGTGCCTCGGCCTCGTGTCATGAGCACCCGGCCAGCCAGTCGGTGCTGGGAATTGTGGACGTTGCCTACTCGCTGGCAGAGATTGACCAGTCCATGCGGGAGCATGCCCTGCACATCGCGGCGGTCTCGTTCGCCTTCATTCTGATGCTGTCGCTCAGTGTCGGTTATTTACTGCAACGCATGATTTACCAGCCGCTCAAAGACCTGGAGACCGGGGCCAAAAAAATCAGTTCGGGCCGCTTCGATCATCCCATCCCGGTGCGCAGCGCCGACGAATTCGGCCGGGTGGCGGCCTCCTTCAACAACATGACGGCAGACTTGGGTCGTGCCCGTGCCGAATTGAATGAATTGATCGAGGAACTTGAATCCAAGGTGGAAGAACGCTCCAGGGAGCTGCTGGCAGCCCGCGCCGAAGTGGCTCAGGGCGAGAAGCTGGCTTCCATTGGCGTCCTGGCGGCGGGTATTGCGCACGAGTTGAATAACCCGCTGACGGGGGTGCTGACCTTTACTTCCCTGATGCGTAAAAAAGTGCTGGAGGGCAGCGAGGACGCCGAAGACCTGGACCTGGTGATTCGCGAGACCAAGCGCTGTGCCAGCATCATCCGGCGCTTGCTCGATTTCGCCAGGGAAAAAGTGCCGGTCAAGGGCTTCTTCAACCTGAACCAGGTGCTTGAAGACACGGTTCGGTTTGTCGAGCGCCCCGCGTCTTTGCAGAAGATTGCAATCACGATGGACCTGGACCCGGATTTGCCGCAAATCTGGGGCGATGCTGACCTGATCAAGCAGGTGGCCCTGAATATTCTGGTCAACGCCCAGCAAGCCATTGACGGGGCGGGCACGATCACGGTGGTGACCCGCACCTACGTTGCGAAGATAAGCCAGCCAACCGAAGAAACCGCTACGCCAATGGTTGAGCTGGCCATCAAGGACACCGGTTGCGGCATTCCCGAGGCCAATATGCAGCGTATTTTTGATCCCTTTTTTACCTCCAAGGAAGTCGGCAAGGGCACCGGGCTGGGCTTATCTGTCAGTTATGGGATCATCAAAGCGCATGGTGGTGAGATCAAGGTGGCCAGTGTCGTTGGGCAGGGAACGACGTTTCGCATCCTGCTGCCGATCACGTCGCCTTTCAGCGAAAGCGAACTTAGTCAAGGTGAGAAAGCGCAATGACCGCGAAAATATTGATTGTTGATGACGAGGAAATCGTCCTGCGGAGTTGTCGGCGCATTTTGAGTGACAGCCTGTACGCGGTCGAGTCTGCGCACGATGGCCAGGAGGCCTTGCGCAAGGTCGATGAGACCGACTACGACCTCCTGCTTCTGGACATCATGATGCCGGGTATCGACGGTCTGGAGGTGTTGCAGCACGTCAAGGAACGCCATCCCGCGGTGGATGTCATCATGATGACCGGCCTGTCCGAGATCCAGACCGCCGTCAAGGCCATGAAACTGGGCGCCTTCGACTACCTGTCCAAGCCCTTTGATCCCGACGAGCTCAAGCTGGTGGTGGACCGGGCTCTGGAGCGCCGCCGCTTGCAGCAGGAAAACCGCTCGCTCAAAACCGAAGTCAGTTCCAAATACCGGTTCGAGAACATCATTGGCTCCAGCCCGCCGATGCAGGCGGTTTTTGGCCTGATTGCCAAATGTGCGCCGACCAACAGCACGGTGCTGATTACCGGGGAGAGCGGCACGGGCAAGGAGATGATCGCCCGCGCGATCCATTTCAACAGCCTGCGCAAGGACCAGCCGTTTGTCACGGTCGACTGCAACACGCTCAGTGAGAGCCTGCTGGAAAGCGAACTGTTCGGGCACACCAAGGGTTCTTTTACCGGGGCCGTGGCGAACAAGCGCGGCATGTTCGAGACGGCCAACAACGGCAGCCTTTTTCTGGATGAATTCGGCAATATCCCGTTGTCCACCCAGGCCAAGCTGCTGCGTGTCATTCAGGAGCGGGAATTCAGGCCGGTGGGCAGCACCGTGACCCAGAAGACCAACGTCAGGCTCATCACCGCCACCAACAAGGACCTCAAGGCGATGGTGCAGGACGGCACTTTCCGTGAAGACCTTTACTACCGCATCAACGTTTTTCCGATCCACTCGCCGGCCCTGCGGGAGCGCCGCGACGACATCCCGGCACTGGCCTTTCATTTTCTGAAAATATTCAGCGCCGAGCTGGCCAAGCCGGTCTCCGAGATCTCCGACGGCGCCATGAGCCTGCTGGTGAACCATGACTGGCCGGGCAATGTGCGCGAACTCGAAAACACCCTGCAGCGGGCCGTCATCCTGGCCACTGGCCCCATCATTCGCCAGGCCGATCTGTCCCACATCATTGAGGCCCTGCCGCGCCCTGATTTCGAGGTGCCGCGCACCAGTGAGGACCTCAAGCGCGTCAAAAAAATTGCCCGCGAAAAATCAGTGGAAGACATTGAAAAAATGTTCATTCAGGAGACGCTCAAGCGGAACGCCTCCAACGTCACCCGCAGCGCCGAAGAAACCGGCATGCAGCGGGCCAATTTTCAGGCGCTGATGAAAAAGTACAACATCCGGGTGCGCGATACCGAGTACGGCGCCGGCGAGACTGATCCGGCCTGAGCCCGGACCTGCGCGTGAGGTTGGCGGGATTGACGCTTGCGCGTCAAGGCTTCGCTTCGGGAGGGTGCTCGTCGTCCACTTCCTCGTAGCCCGTGATCATGGCCTTGAAATGGGCCGAGGGGGTGTGGCCCAGGCTGGCCAGGTAGACGTGGACGATGATGAATCCGCAGAACACGATGAACAGCAGCACATGCACCGTGTCGACCACACGCACGCCGCCAAACAGGTCGACCATGGACGCAAAGCGGGTCACATCCCATAGCAGCAGGCCGGTGAAAAACTGCAGCGGCACCAGCAGCATCATGATGATCTGGTACAGCATGCTTTGCAGGGCGTTGAACTTGGCATAGGCGCTGGGATGGTGCGGATTGGGGTCGCCCTTGAAGATGCCGTAGCCATAAAACTTCATTTGCCTGAAACTGGCCTTGAAATACTTGGTCGGGCTGAGTTCCGGGTGATACACCTTGATCTTGTCGGTGAACAGGTAAAAACCCAGCCAGATGAAGAAGTTGGCGATCAGCACAAAACCGACCCAGTTATGCAGCACCACGGCGCTTTTGAAGGACATCAGCTGAAACAGATCCAGATACCTGAGTTGCAGTCCTGTGGCAATCAGCAAGACGAAACCAAAGGCATTGGTCCAGTGCCAGATCCTGACGGGCAAGGGGTGAATGTAGAGCTTGTTCATGCTTGACTCCGGTTACTTGGTGTTGCTTTCAGGCGCATCGTTTTCATTCGTCGCAGCTTGACGTCTGGCGTCGGCCTGGGCGGCGACCCGCTCTGCCTCCAGTTTTTCACGCATGTTTTTGAACAGGCGTTTGACGGTCATGTGGGCAATCGGCACGCTCATGGCGCCCAGCACGACCAGCACCAGCAAGATGTCGAGCAGCTTGATGCGTGTGCTGCCGATGACGTAAAAGCCACGCACCGAGTCGACCGACATGAGGGAATTCAGGACGTCTTGCTGCACGCCATGGCGAAGGGGGCGGCCATCGGGGCCCGCCATCGTCAGGGTGACGCTCTGAAAGGGTTCGGCGCCTTTTTTATGGCAGGCGTCGCATTCCTTGATGGCTTTGGACTTTTCGCTCAACTGGTGGGCCTCGACACCGGAACTCACCTCCAGCCGACCTTGCAGCACAGTCTTGCTGTCGCCTTCGGACTGGCTGAATTCCTTGAGCAGGCTCCACAGGGCGCGCTCGTTCAAGCCTTCGTTGTTGACATCGGCGGCTTCGGTGCGTTTGTCAAATTGCGGCACGCCTGATTTTTCGGAGATCTGGACCTTGCTTGCGCTGTCGTACAGCCGGAGGTTCACCCGGCGTTTGGCGTCCGGGACATGGCAGGCCGGGCAGGAAATGGCCGAAAAATGCCGCTCGGTGTTGGGCAGCCAGTCCTGGTG
>JALNWC010000078.1 GCA_023231075.1 Rhodoferax sp. | reverse complement strand
TCTGGCGGAGCAGGGGGGATTCGAACCCCCGGGGGATTTTACTCCCCGCACGCTTTCCAGGCGTGTGACTTAAACCACTCATCCACCGCTCCAGAGCAGGGGATTCTACCTGCCTGGCGGGCTGGTTTCGGGATCGGTGTCGATAGAAATTTGCAGGCGGGTGCATTGGCATGGCCTCTACCAATGAAAAAGGGAAGCAAACCCGGGTTTGCTTCCCTTGCAGGCTGACATGTTTGTGGTGTCAGCGCGGTTTGACTTGTGGCTTAGCGCAGCACAGCCAGGGTTTCCAGCTTGCCAGCGCGAATGGTTTTCAGCGTCAAGGCCCCGTTTTTGATATCGCCTTTTTCATCAAACGTGATCGGACCAGAAACGCCTTTGAAGTCGGCCGTGGTCGCCAGCATGGGCAGGTATTTGGCAGGATCAGCCGAGTCAGCCTTGACCATGGCAGCCACCATCACGTTGACCGCGTCATAGACGTAAGGTGCATAGAGCTTGACGTCGGTGTTGAACTTGGCCTGGTACTTGGCCTTGAATTCGTCCATGCCGACCTTGGCTTCGCCATCGACGCCACCGGCTTCAGCGCAGTAAACCTGGTTGTCCGCAATGGCGTCACCACCCAGCTTGACCAGTTCGGTGGTGCAGATGCCGTCACCGCCCATGAACTTGGATTTGATCGCCAAAGATTTCATTTGCTTGAGCATGGGGCCGGCCACCGCGTCCATGCCGCCGAAGAACACCACGTCGGGCTTCTTGGCCTTGATGGTGGTCAGGATGGAGGTGAAGTCGGTTGCCTTGTCGGTGGTGAATTCCTTGGCGACCACTTTGCCGCCAGCGGCTTCAACCGCTTTGGCGAATTCTTCGGCAACGCCCTGGCCATATGCGGTACGGTCGTCAATCACGGCGATGGCCTTGCCCTTGAGGGTATTCACTGCATATTTGCCCAGCGTGCCACCCAATTGGGTGTCGTCAGCCACCATGCGGAAGGCGGTTTTGAAACCTTGGCGGGTGTACTTGGGGTTGGTCGATGAGGGTGAAATTTGGGGAATGCCCGCATCGCTGTAGATTTTGGAGGCCGGAATGGTGGTGCCTGAGTTCAGGTGACCCACCACACCAGCCACTTTGGCGTCAGCCAGTTTTTGTGCGACGGCCGTACCTTGTTTCGGATCAGCAGCATCATCTTCAGCCAGCAGCTCGAATGTCACTTTTTGACCACCCAGCATGACGCCCTTGGCATTGAGTTCGTCAATGGCCATGCGTGCAGCGTTTTCGTTGTCTTTGCCCAGGTGGGCGATGGCGCCGCTGGTTGGACCCACGTGACCGATCTTGACAACATTGGCCACGGGCGCAGGTGCAGGGGCAGCAGGGGCCGGTGCGGCTTCTTCTTTTTTGCCACAGGCCACCAGCAATGTGGCGGCAGCGATCAGGGTCAAGGTACTTTTGATGTGCATAAAAACTCCATTTTTAAAAAGAAAATTGCAAAAACAAATTCCAGCCGTGCACGATAGCCTA
This sequence comes from Rhodoferax sp., assembly GCA_023231075.1. Lineage (GTDB taxonomy): Bacteria > Pseudomonadota > Gammaproteobacteria > Burkholderiales > Burkholderiaceae_C > Rhodoferax. The sequence goes on along the minus strand of JALNWC010000078.1, from coordinate 7,473 downwards.
GTTTGATGTCAGACGCCATAGAAAAGTCACCAATAAAGTGCGTCAAACTCTGCTATTGACAGGTGCAGCGGTCGGGCCGGGTCGGTTTTGGGTCTTTAGTGCATTCATTACAGCCTGGTGCACCAGCAACTCAACGTCATTTTGCAGCTGTGCATTGACGTCACGCAAATGTTGTGCCAACGCTGTGCGAAGCCATTGTTCAGAATGTTCCTGAAGTCGCTGTGCGAGCAGGGGCTGGACTTGTTGCCAGACTTCCTTGACCAGGGCTTCAACGGCGGCATCGGGATGCGCTGTGAGGCGATCAAGCTCCAGCGGGTCCACTCGCTCGGTAAGGGTGGGGACGAAGCGGGGCGGTTGGCGTGCGGCTGTGTTCATCGCTGCGCCGTGGCTTGCAGGTCATGGCTGCTCAACGCGCAGCCGGCACTGGCATAGCGCTTCCAGCGGCTACGTGCCTGTTGTTTGTCGTTCATTTCTTCGCTGACGATTTCAATGATGCGTCCGAACTGCGTAAATCCGGTGGGCAGGTCGGCCCCCAGGTTCAGCAGGATGGTCTGTGTGGCATGGGCTTGCGGGTTTGGGGTGAGCACAATGGGGGTGTTTTCAAGCACTTGCGTGGGTGCCTCCGACAAGCAATGGGGCACAAAATCGGTGCCTGAGAAAGTCCAGAGCAGTTGGTCAAGCTGTAGCAGGGTGGCGTCATCCGCGGTCACCAGCACCCGGGCTCCACTAGCCGCTGCCTTGCGCAGCAGACGGCAGGCGTACAGCAGCCGGTCAGCAGCCCGGGTGTGGAATTCGACTTTGGTTGTGGCCATCAGGCGGCAGGCGTCTGCAGGGACAGCACATAGTGCAGCAGCAAGCCTACCGGGCGGCCCGTGGCGCCTTTGGCGGTGCCGCTTTTCCAGGCCGAGCCGGCGATGTCCAGGTGTCCCCAGGGGTACTTGCTGGTGAAGCGTTGTAAAAACTTGGCCGCGGTGATGGCGCCGCCGGGGCGCCCCGCGACGTTGGCCACGTCGGCAAAGCTGGTTTTCAGGCCCTCGGCGTAGTCGTCATCGAGTGGCATGGGCCAGCACAGGTCTTGCGACGACTCGCTGGCCTGTGCCACGGCGGCCGACAAGGCGGCGTCGCCTGAGAAAAAGCCGCTGCGCACGCCGCCCAGCGCAATCACGCAGGCGCCGGTGAGCGTGGCAATGTCGAGCACGGCCTGTGGTTTGAAACGCTCGGCGTAGGTCAGGGCATCACATAGCACCAGCCGGCCTTCGGCATCGGTGTTGAGAATCTCGATGGTCTGCCCGCTCAGGCTGGTCACCACGTCCCCCGGTTTGACCGCGCGGCTGCCGGGCAGGTTTTCGCAAGCCGGTATCAGGCCGACGACGTTGATCTCGGGCTGCAGTTCGGCCAGCGCCTTGAAGACACCCAGCACGCTGGCGGCACCGCACATGTCGTACTTCATTTCATCCATCTCGGCGGCGGGCTTGATGGAAATGCCGCCGCTGTCGAAGGTGATGCCTTTGCCCACCAGCACCACCGGCGGCGTTGACTTGGGCGCGCCCTTGTAATGCAATTCGATGAATTTCAGCGGTTCGGCAGAACCTTGTGCCACGGCCAGAAAAGCGCCCATGCCCAGTTTTTCGACCTCCTTGCGGCCCATCACCTCGCACTTGATGCGTGGCGATTTGGTCAGGGCCTGGGCGGCGCGTGCCAGGTGACTCGGGGTGGCGTGGTTGGCCGGGCGATTGGCCCATTCCTTGGCCAGTTCAATGCCCCGCACGGCGGCCACGCTTTGCGCAAAGGGGGTCGCCAATTTGGTGCTGTCGGGGACGCCGACCTTGACCAGGGCAATCGTGCGCGCTTCGGCTTTGCTCAGGGTGCTGGCATAGACATAACTGGCCTCGGCCACGGTGGTCAAGGCCACGTGGAGCGACGCGCTGTCGGGGGCCTGGTCAAAGCACAGGGCGACTTGTTTGGGTTTGGCCGCCTTGATCAGGGTCATGGCCGCCGACACGCCTTTGCGGACGTTTGCGCACTTGCCATCGCCCACCCGCACCAGCACCAGCCGTGCGCAACCCAGGTCGGCGGGGCGGTAGATGTCGAGCAGGCTGCCGGGCTTGTCGGCGAGGTCTCCGGCCTTCAGGGCCTTGCCGATCAGTGTGGCCAAGGGATTTCTGGCGGCTTTGAAGGTGCTTGCGAGCAGCATCAACAAAACATCACATTTTTCATGGCCAGCCTGCGCCGCATCCAAATTCAACAGTTCAAAGTTCATAATTCAGCCTTTCCAAGTGAAGCAATGTTATTCCATTCATCCTTACGCAAAGAGCTGTCCCGAAGTTTTGGTGCGACCCTGATCGTGCTGGTCACGGTGGTCATGACCATGACCCTGATTCGTACCCTGGGTCTGGCCTCGCGTGGCAGCTTCAACCCTTCAGACGTGTTTCTGGTCATGGGCTACACCGTGCTGGCTTACCTGCCCACGTTGTTGACCCTGGGCCTGTTCATTGCCATTATTTCCACCCTGACGCGGATGTTTGTGGACAGCGAAATGGTGATCTGGCAGTCGAGCGGACGCGGCCTGTTCTCCCTGGTCAAGCCCTTGTTGCGCTTTTCCTGGCCGGTGTTTGCGGTCGTGGCGGGTCTGGCCTTGTTGATCCTGCCCTGGACCAACTTGCGCGTTGAAGAACTCAAAAATCAATACCAGCAGCGGGGCGATCTGGATCGCGTTGAACCGGGCCGGTTCCAAGAATCCGCCGACGGGTCGCGGGTGTTTTTTGTTGAAAAAGAAGTGTCTGGGAATCAGGCGGGTGCCAATGTTTTCATCGCCACCACCGACAAAGGCAAGGAAAGCGTCACCTCGGCACGCAGTGGGCGGGTTGAAAATCTGCCGGACGGGCGCTTTTTGAAGCTCAACAACGGCCAGCGACTGGAGCGTACCCCGGGCTCGCAAGAAATCAAGCTCATTGAATTTGAGCAATACGCGATCCAGATCGGCCAGGAGGCCCTCGAAGAGATGAATTTCGTGCCGGTCAAAACCCGCACTACCGCTGAACTGTTTAACGACCTGACGCCGGTGCATTGGGGCGAGGTGTCGTGGCGACTGGGCTTGATCCTGGCCTCGTTCAACTTCGTGATCATTGGCATCACTGTCTCGAGTGTCAATCCGCGCATGGGCCGCGGCAGCAATCTGGTTTTTGCCCTGTTCACTTTTGTGCTTTATTACAACCTGCTCAATTTCGGCCAAAACATGATTTCTTCCGGCAAATTCAGCTTTGTTCCGGTGATGCTGGGCCTGCATGGCGGCGTTTTTGTGTTGGCGGTGCTGGGGCTCGCCAAGATGCACCTGAACCTGCAGTGGCGCGAAATGAGCGGCTTGCTGCCGTTGCGTCGCAAGCTGCCGTCGCCATGAAAACCCTGCGCCGCCTGGTTTACCGGGAAATTCTCCTTGCCACGGCATTTGTCGTCCTGGGGTTTTTGTCGCTGTTCTTTTTCTTCGATCTGGTCGAAGAAATCGAGTCCCTGGGGCGATACACGGCAACAGGTTACACGCTGACGCACGCGCTGACCTATGTGGCCTTGCTTATTCCCGCGCACCTCTATGAACTCATGCCCATTGCGGTGTTGATCGGCACTATTTTTGTCATGGCGCGGTTGGCGCAGAGCTCCGAATTCACCATTTTGCGTACCAGTGGGCTGGGGCCGTGGCGCGCTCTCGGGTCACTGCTGATTTTGGGACTGGGCTTTGTCATGTTGACTTTTGCGCTGGGCGATTACATTTCGCCCGTTGCCGACCGAACCGCCCAGTTGCTCAAGGCGCGTTACACCGGGCGTATCACGGTCGGACAGACCGGTGCCTGGCTCAAGGAAAAGCAGGACTATGGTCAGTACGCCGTCAACGTGGGCGAACTCGCCTCAGATGGGGTGTTGCACAACATCCGGATTTTCGAGTTTGACAACCGTGGTTTTTTGTCGTCGATGATGCAGGCCCAATCGGCTTCGGTGTCAGACGATGAGTCATGGCAATTGCAACAAGTCAGCCGCACTGAATTTCCACCTGCCGGGGCCACTTCTGCCAGCGTTGAACTTGTCCAGGTGGCGTCGTTGCGCTGGCCGAATCACCTCAGTGCAGAAATGGTCTCAGCCGCCTTGCTCAAGCCGGAGCGCATGCGCACCATCGACCTGTTTCAATATATTCAGCATTTGCAAAGCAACGCGCAGGCCGCGCAGCGCTACGAAATCGAGTTCTGGAAAAAGGTGTTTTACCCCTTGAGCTGTCTGGTCATGGTGGTGCTGGCCTTGCCTTTTGCCTACTTGCACTTTCGCTCGGGCAGTATCACCGCCTATGTGTTTGGTGGCGTCATGGCCGGCATCAGTTTCTTTTTGCTCAATAACGTGTTTGGATACATTGGCAATTTGCAGAACTGGCAGCCCTGGCTGACGGCGGCCCTGCCTGGCATGATTTACTCCATGCTGTCGCTGATGGCCTTCGGCTGGCTGGTGCTCAGGCGCTGAGGATATTTGATTTTTAAACTTTATTGAAGACCCTCGACCTATGCAAGCGACGATCCTGTTTGGCCACGGCTCACGTGACCCGCTCTGGCGCGTTCCGATCGACACGGTGGCGCAGCGCATGCTGGCCATTGACCCGCAGTGCTGCGTTCGCTGCGCTTTTCTGGAGATCACCGAGCCCGATCTGGCCAGCACCACGGCAGAGCTGGTGGCGCTGGGTGTGAACGGCGTCACCATCGTGCCCATGTTTCTGGGTGCGGGCCGCCATGCCCGCGAAGATTTGCCGGTGCTGGTGCAGGCGCTGCAGATCGCGCATCCAGGGCTTCGTTTTGACTTGCAGCCCTCGGTGGGTGAAGATGCCCGTGTGCTTGAACTGCTGGCGCAGATTGCCATGCCCGAGGCGTCAACCAGGGTGGCTTCGGCGACATGAACCTGCACCAGTTCCGTTTTATCCAGGAAGCCGTTCGGCGCAACCTCAACCTGACCGAGACGGCCAAGGCCTTGCATACCTCCCAACCCGGGGTCTCCAAAGCCATCATCGAGCTCGAAGAAGAACTGGGCATCGAGATTTTTGCGCGCCATGGCAAGCGCCTGAAACGGGTTACCGAGCCCGGCCAGCAGGTGCTCAGGAGCATTGAACTGATCATGCGCGAAGTCACCAACCTGAAGCGTATCGGTGACGAGTTCAGTGCCGAGGACAGTGGCACCCTGTCGATCGCCACCACCCACACCCAGGCGCGCTATGTCCTGCCCGAGCCCGTGGCCAAGTTGCGTCTGGCCTACCCGAAGGTCAACATCAGCCTGCATCAGGGCTCCCCAACGCAGGTCGCGCAGATGCTGATGGACGAAGTGGCCGAAATCGGCATGGCCACCGAGTCGCTCGACGGTTTTGATGAACTCGTGTCTTTGCCCTGCTATGAATGGCAGCACGTGCTGGTGCTGCCGGCCGGGCATGCGCTGTGTGTCAAGGAACACCTGACGCTCGAAGACATCGCCCACGAACCGCTGATCACCTACCACCCGTCCTATACCGGTCGCACCAAGATCGACCATGCCTTTGCGGTACGCAAACTGGAGCCCCGCATTGCGCTCGAAGCGATTGATTCGGACGTGATCAAGACCTATGTCAGGCTCGGGCTGGGCGTGGGCATTGCCGCCGAGATGTCGGTGCGTGACCTGGTGGACGGCGGCCCCAACGCCGATCTGGTGGTGCGGCCCGCCGGCCAGTTGTTCGGCCAGAATGTGGCCCGGGTCGCTTTCAAGCGCGGCGCTTACCTGCGTAACTTTGTCTACCAATTTGCCGAACTGCTCAGCTCCCGCCTCACCCGCAACCTGGTGGCCCGCGCCATGACCGGCCATGTGAATGATTATGAATTGTGAGACTTTGCGGGACAGACCGCAGTTACACGAAGTGAACAAGCTCTGTCCTCAACATATTAGAACTTTGCGGGACAGACCAAGATTTGCGAAGCAAATTTGCTCTGTCCTCAACCATTTAAAACCTTGCGGGACAGACCAAGATTTGCGAAGCAAATTTGCCCTGTCCTCAACTGACTGAACATGATTACCCTCCGCAGCAAACTTCCCGACGTCGGCACCACCATCTTCAGCGTCATGTCGGCCCTGGCCACCGAGAAAAATGCGGTCAATCTGGGGCAGGGTTTTCCGGACTTCGACGGCGACCCGCGCCTGATCGATGCCGTCACCCAGGCCATGCAGCAGGGCAAGAACCAGTACCCGCCGATGACCGGCGTGCCGGTCTTGCGCGAGGCCGTGGCGGCCAAGATCGCGGCGCTCTACCAGTACCCGTACAGCGCGGCCAGCGAGATCACCATCACCGCCGGGGCCACGCAGGCGATTCTCACCATCATTCTGGCCATCGTGCACCCCGGCGACGAGGTGATCGTGCTGGAGCCCTGCTACGACAGCTACGTGCCCAACATCGCGCTGGCCGGCGGTGTCACGGTGCGCGTGCCCTTGACGCCTGGCACGTTGCGCCCCGATTTTCAGAAAATATCGGCGGCCATCACGCCCAAGACGCGCGCCATCATCGTCAACTCGCCGCACAACCCCAGCGGCACGGTCTGGACAGCCGCCGAAATGCGTCAACTTGAGGCCTTGCTGGCGCCCACCGACGTGCTCCTGGTCAGCGACGAGGTGTATGAGCACATGGTCTATGACGGCCAGAAACACCAAAGCGCGGCCATGTACCCCGGCCTGGTGGAGCGCGCCTTCGTGGTGTCGAGCTTTGGCAAGACCTACCATGTGACCGGCTGGAAAGTCGGCTATGTGGCGGCCCCGGCTGCATTCACGCAGGAGTTTCGCAAGGTGCACCAGTTCAATGTGTTCACCGTCAACACCCCGGTGCAATACGGCCTGGCCGCCTACATGGCGAATCAGGACGCCTATCTTCAGCTGCCCGATTTCTACCAGGAAAAGCGGGATCTGTTCCGGGCCGGGCTGAAGGACAGCAAGTTCAGGTTGTTGCCCTGCGAGGGCACTTATTTCCAGTGTGTCGATACCTCGCAGATCAACGACCTCAAGGAAGCCGATTTCTGCAAATGGCTCACGTCCGAGGTTGGCGTGGCGGCCATTCCCCTGTCCGCCTTCTATGGCGCAGGCTTCGACCAGCAGGTGGTGCGTTTTTGTTTTGGCAAAAAAACAGCCACCTTGCAGCTCGCACTGGAAAAATTGCAGCGGCTTTGAGCTTAACGTGAAAGAACACACATGTCATGCCAGACCCCGGATCGTGGTCCGGGGCAGGCCCGATCCGGCATCCATGACCCACCTGAATTCATGGATTGCGGATCAAGTCCGCAATGACAGCCTTCTTTCATGCTTCGGGGTGGCACGGCTGCGATGAACCTTAGGCGCGCAGCGCCTCCAGGCTGCGCGCCAGACGGGCCTCCACCGGCCAGGGCTCCGCGCCCCAGCGCGCGGCCAGCAACTCGGCGCACAGCACTGAAAAGCTCAAAC
>JALNWC010000077.1 GCA_023231075.1 Rhodoferax sp. | reverse complement strand
GACTGGATAACTGAGCCGGGGGAACAGGTTGGCAAGGCTCAGGCTGACGCGGCGCGCCTGCCTCAGGTAGTCCCAGGGCAGATCACTGACGTTGGTGCCACGCAGGTGCAACACCAGGGCCTTGGCAGGCGCCGCTTCACCACGGTCCCATGCGCTGCGGTACCGATCCTCATACTCGGCACGGAACGCAACCGAGTCCTCGAACGGCAGCACATCGAAACCACGTTCCCGCAGGCCTGACAGCACCTGCTCATCCAGCAGCACATCGTCGGGGTCGGCGGCGATCCACAGACGAGACAGGTCCGCCGGAAACTCCTTGAGGATGCGTTCAATCCATGGGCTCATGCGGACCCCACCCGAAGCATCATCACAGCAAAGAGGTCCGGCACGCTCGCCTCTGCATCATCCAGCGCAGCCATCCGTGCCTGGTGCTCCGCATCCAGCCGCTTGCGGCGATGCTCGCGCACTGCCGGCAAGCCGATTCGACCAATGGCCTGGTAGCGGGCGTCGTAGGCGTACTTGGCGCGCTCCCGCTCTTCCTTCAGCCGTGAACGGTGCTCCCCGAGCAGTTCTGAGAACAGGCGTTCGCCTTGCGTCTTGGCCGCCGTCATGGAAGCCTCGAACCACTGCACCGCCTGCTCGGTGGTGGTGGCGCCCTTGACTTCTACAGCTTCCGTCAGCAGCAGGTCCCAGATGCGCTTGGCCGTTGGAACAAAGGTCCGCCCGTCGTCTGTTGCGAAGACCGGCAGGAAGCGCTTTCGGTTGATGCCTTCAGCGGACAGGCTGATCTCCCACAGTGACCAGACACCCTGCACAGCCTCAGGCAGGCCGGTGATCTTGACCACCGGCAATATCTGCCCAGCAACACAGCGCGACAGCTCGCTGATCACTGCTCGGGCACGAGAATCCTCCAACGTGACCCATTCCAGGTCCGGGTTCTGTTCCGCCGTCCTGGCGTCAAAGCAAACCTTGGCCGATTCGCTGCCGTCCACCCATTTCACGCGCCATGCGTCACTCGTCTTCACGGCGCTGCCGCCACGTGCCGGCAAACCGAATGTGATAGCGCGCTCTAGCCAAAACTGCGCTGGGTGGTCGCGCCATTTGCGGGCATCGCCGGCGTCCAGCGCATGGGCATCCACCAGCAGGTCGCTGTTCTTGCGTTCATCGGCCACCTTGTCTCGGACCTGATTGATCACGGCGTCGCACGCTTTGTCGATCGAACCAGGGTCTTGCAGGCCCTGCACGAACACCTCGTCGAACATCGCCTCCGCCTCGACCGAGTCCATTACGTCCGAGGCCTTGTCCACCCCGAATTCCTGGGCAATGACTTCGAGCTTGGTCTCCAGCACCTGGCGGACGCGGTGCTCCACCGTGTCTTCGAGAACGAAGTTGATGGCCCGCACCACATGGCGCTGACCGATACGGTCCACGCGGCCAATGCGCTGTTCGATGCGCATCGGGTTCCACGGCATGTCGAAGTTGACGATGACGTGGCAGAACTGCAGGTTCAGGCCCTCGCCGCCAGCGTCGGTGGAGACCAGAACCCGAACATCCCGCGAGAAGGCCTGCTGCGCCTTGGTGCGGGTATCCAGGTCCATGCTGCCGTTGAGCAGGGCGACAGAGAAGCCACGGCTTTCCAGGAAGCCCGCCAGCATGGCCTGCGTCGGCACGAACTCCGTGAAGATCAAAACCTTCAGGGTGGGGTCGTTTTCTTCTTGCTGGAGCTTGTAAATCAGTTCTAGCAGGGCTTCAGCCTTCGCATCAGTGCCCTGAGCTTCAGTTTCTCGCGCCAGGTTCTGCAGCAGGTCCACCTCGGCTTTCTCCTGTGCCCAGCCCGAGGTCTGCACCGCGATGTCCACTTGGGCTTGTCCGTCCAGCTCGGCCCACTCGTCCAGTTCGGTCGACTCAAACAGCGATGCCTGCTGCTGGGGCTCATTGAGCAGCGCTTGCCGCTTCTCCAGCGTGGTTCGGATGGCCGCCGTGCTGGACGTCACCAGCCGCTGCATCAAGATCATCAAGAACCCGATGTGCCGCTGCTTGGCCGCCAGTGCCTGGTTGTAGCCATGGCGCACATAGTCGGTGACTGCCTCGTACAGCCGCTGCTGCGCACCGTGCCGGTGTTGCCACGCCACGGCCTGGAGTCGGGTGACGCGAGGCTTGAACAGTGGTTGGCCTTCCGCATTAATCGCATTCCGCTTCTCGGTGCGAATGACGAACGGCCGCACGCGATCTCGGCTGACGCTGCCTTCATCCGGGAAAGAGTCCCGATCAATCAACTGCATCAGGCGCAGGAACTGATCCGTCTTGCCTTGGTGTGGCGTGGCGGACAGCAGCAGCAGGTAAGGCGCCGCTTCGGCCAGCGCAGCGCCCAGCTTGTAGCGCGCCACTTGGTCGGTGCTGCCGCCCATGCGGTGCGACTCGTCAATGATCACCAGATCCCAAGACGCCGAAATCAAGTCCTCAAACCGCTCGCGGTTGTATTTGTTCAGCTGCTCCAGGCTCCACCCTTTGCGGCCTTCGATCGGCTTGACCGAGTCCAGTGAGCAAATCACTTGGTCGTGCAGCCGCCACAGGTTTTCTTCGTCGTTGCGCCACTGCCGGAAGGCGGCCAGTTCGGCGGGGTCCACGAACTGCAGCTTCTCCCCGAAGTGCAGGCGCATCTCGGCCTGCCACTGGCGCACCAGCCCCTTGGGTGCCACCACCAACACGCGGCGGGCCATGCCGCGCAGCTTCAGTTCGCGCAGGATCAACCCGGCCTCGATGGTCTTGCCCAGGCCCACCTCGTCCGCCAGCAGGTAGCGAATGCGGTGCTGGCTCATCGCACGGTTCAGCGCATAGAGCTGGTGCGGCAACGGAACCACGCTGGACTGGATGGGCGCCAGCAGCAGGTTGTCCTCCAACGCGTCCAGCAGTTTGGCCGCCGCTGCCGTGTAGAGGATGTGCTCGACCGTGGGCTGAATGCTGTCGAGCTGCGCCAAGTCCTGCGAGCGCGCGCGCACTACCGCGTCTTTGGTGGGTAGCCACACGCGGTAGGCGGTTTCGCCCCACATGTCCTGCCTGTCCACCACGCGGCAAGGTGCGGCGTGGCGCGCGTGCCAGCACCATGCGCCAACAGCCAGTTTCATGGGCCGACCCGACTGGCAGGAATGTGAGGCAATACCTTATTCCATGACGCAAGGTTCATTACGGCACAACCTGCCACAAAAGGCTTTTTCCAAGGTCGGTCACCCGGGCCTGTAACGGGGATTTGGCGCTTCAACGCATCTGTACGGGCTAACAGCTCGGCTTCGGATAGCGAACTTGCTCCCATCAGCACCAAGTAGTAAATAGGCTTCTTGGCTCGACCTTCTGCCATCTCATAAAGCCAAGAGTCGCGATATTTGGCTTTTAGGTCGCTATCAATGGCACCACTCAGAAATTTCTTGATGAACGCAGCGCTGTCCTTAGGCTTTGCTTTCGGATTTTCAGGATCCTTGAATTCAACGAACAAAACACAGTCATCCATCTCAACGATGAAATCCACAGCCTTCATGCAATGGCTCAAGCCGTGGCTGGTCTCATCATCAAACTTTCGGCCAACTACGCCGGATGGCAAGGTGATCTGCAAATCGTCTTCGGCAAGCACCGTCATGGCTTGATGCCCCCCAGGCTGCGCTTGAGTTCGCGGTCGTAAAGATCGCTGAACGTTGCGGCAATCGCATTCGGATCAACACCCAGATAGCTATCGCTCGCCTTGGCCGTCACCGCTTCCGAGGCATCGCGGAACAGCGAGATATAGCGAATCTGATCATCTTTCTGCTTGCGCAGATCAAATTCCTTGAGCAGCACATAGTTGTGCGTCGTCAAAAACACTTGCACACCCAAGCGGTGCAATTCCAGAATGACCTCGACCACCTCGCCCATCAAGGCTGGATTCAGGTTGGCCTCGGGTTCATCCCAAAACAGCACCGAACCAGAGAGCAAGGTTCCGTTCTGAATCAGCAGCCAAATCAGGGCCAGCTTGCGCATGCCTTCAGCAAGCAGGGTGAATTCCAGGTCTCCCTGTTTGTTCTTGAGAAAGAAATGTTCACCTTTGGCGACGACTTTGCCGTCAATGGCCTTCTGCAGAGCAGTGAGCAAGCGCTGGCGATTCTTGTCGATTGGGCCCATGAGCTTGGGTAGAAAGGCTCGCTTGATGATGTCCACATACACCTCTTCAAACGCGATTTCACGCTTGGCGGCGGTGGCTAAAAAGCCCGGCGCATGTGCCAACATTTCCTTGACCGGAATATAGGCGCTGGCCAGTTCGTCTTTCTTCCATGCTGTCTCACCGCTCAACTTCACGTCATCGAATTTATGGGTGTGGTTGGAGAATTCTGCCGACAGCTTCGCGCCACCTTCACGCGTTACGGTGGCCTTGGTTTTGACGCTGGTCGATTGCCTGCGAGAGAGACGTCCGATTCGCCCCTCATAGGGATTGAATACGTTACGCAACTTGAGGGAAAAGCTCTTTTCCTTGTCCTCGCCCACCGTTATCGCGCAGGCCGCATACAGCACTTTCAGCAAGTGAGTTTTGCCCGTGCCATTGGCACCGATGATGATATTTACCCCGGTTGAGAATGGCTGATCCAGCCCGGCAAAGGAGGTGAAATTGTCTAATTTGATGTTGGTGATCTTACTCATTGCCCGTTCTCCATTCGCGTTAATGCCTGGTCGTACCAAAGCAACAGCTTCTCGTCTTCTTGCAGTGTTTCTTCGGGTAGTTTATTGGCGACGCTGATGATCGTCGCGTAGTCTTTGTTACCCCAAGCAGATCGGAAGCCTGCCCGCAGCACTTCGAGGCGCGACTCCTTGATCTTGCGACCGGTGAAGGTCTTGTAGGTCTCGAACTCCTTGAGCAGCGCCTTCTCGCGCTTCTTCTCCAGGTCCTGCGCCTTGTTCGGGTCGGGCACGTACCAGCGGTCCTTGGCCTTGGCCACCAGCGCTGGACTGTTCTTCTCCAGCCCGCGCAGTTCCTTGTGGTTGGTGGAGAGGTAGCTGTGGATTTGGCTTGGCACTTCACTCTTCCCGTCGTACTGAATGAAATTTTCATCCAGTAGTTGTGCCAATTCAGGAATGACCTCTCCTTTTTTCTTCGCAGCTCCTACGGCCTGCATGTACTCGGTCGTAATTTCCGAATAGGTTGACGGGCGCTTTTTCAAGAAATCAGATAGCCAATCGATAGCGCTTCGCTCATCCGAAACAAACATTTCCATCTGCGGAGCAACGGCGACCTGCATGCGCTTCTTGTCGTACTCGGCAGCTTGGTCTGGCAGAAAAATCATCCCGTCTCGCGGTTCAAAACGCTGACTGAGCCCCGCCTGAAATTCCTGACTGGACAGTGGTACGGGAAACCCGTGCTTTACAAACCACGCCACCATGCGATCAAAGATAATTCGCGGTTCGCGCTCCTGAATAAATTCAAGTTCCCCATCCTTCATCTTGACGGAAGGTAGATATCCCAGATGGGTCCGAACAAAGTCCCATACCGAGTCGACCTGGCCTCCGGATTTCAAAAAGCGAGCTTCAAGACCGCCATTGGGTTTGTAGGCCGTGATGACCAAGTCCTGTTTGACGGATGTCGCATTTGAAACCGCATTGAAACTGCCCTGCACCTTGTTCAGCGCGGAAACATTGGCAATGACGAACCCAGCCTCCTGCAGAGCCGTTCGGATGCCATTCCAAACGGCCGCTTGGGTATTCGAAAAAACGACCGTCATCCAGCGTCCCGGTTTGAGCACGCGGTAATACTCGGCAAAGCAGGACTTCATCAGCCGGTAGTATTCGTGCAAACCCTTTTGCTGGCTGTCACTCATGACCGCTTCAGGCCCTTGGTGGGTAAACACGCGATGGAAAGCCTCGACAATAAAGTTCAGCTCGGAATACGCGAGATTGTCCCCAAAAGGCGGGTCGGTAAAAATGTAATCAATACTGCTGTCGGGCAGTCCAAGGTGGGCCGCCGTGCCTGTGGTGATCGCCGTGTTGCCAGCGCCGACTTTGTAATCACGGAAAGCTTTGATCAGACGGTCGAGTTTGCCGCCCAAGTTGTACCAAGGGCTGCATTCGGAATGTTGTGAGGCGACGTAGTAAACACCAGACAATTGGCGGTTAACTTGCGAGCCACCTGGGCGGCCTTGTTGAATTGGTTGGTACCTGTTCAAAACCGACAAGCCTGGAATCGATTGTTCGACCATGTATAACAGGAAAGCGCGAATTCGAGGATCTGGGTTTGCATCGGCTTTCTTCCACAGCTTGCCAATGGCTTGTGAGGCACGCGGGAGAAAAAGATGATGAACGTGCGAAAACGATGCAGACCCTGCACGCCATTTGTCGCCCCATTTCTGCTGTTCTTCCGGGGCATGCATCATCCGATTTGCTGGCAAGGTAGCAGGAATGCTCAGTGATGCAATTTTCCCCAATACTTGCCGATCGAAGTCGTCCGGCTTCTTCTCAAACCTTTTGCCACTCACCACATAGCTGATCAGGCTCGGCACTCGTTTCGCAGTTTTGAGAGTTTTCCCTGAAATGGGGTCCATTGTCGTTTCGAAGAGCTTTTCAAGCTTCTTTTTGGTGAGCGAAGCGCCACAGTGTGGGCAGGGGAAGTCGTCTCGGACCCGTTTGGTGTCATCATCCAATGCCTCATCCAGGAAGTTGACCTCTCCAGCGCAATGCGGGCAGGTGAAGACCTCACTCCACACCGTGTACTCAATTCGCCCCTTGGTCTTACCGTCAGTGTGGGTTGTTTCGTACATCCAGCCAATCTCTTGTTCCAACTCTTTGAGCAGTTGCTTGCCAGCTTTGGCGAAGGCTTCTACATCGAGGGGAATGTTGTAGTTGGCGCCAATGAAGGTGGCGGCTGGCGACAAATCATTGATGACGGCACGCCGTGCTCCCCACTTTGGCGCGGCTTTGCCTTGCTTTTTCCATTCGGTTTCCAGTTCGTGCCGATAGGGCGCGGGAGCCAAGCCACACCACTGCGCGGCAACTCCTGTCATCCCCGACCCGCCGAAACCATCCAGAACGATGTCACCTGGTTCCGTGTAATGCAGGATGGACGGGACGATCGCAAGGTGCGGAACCTTGGTGTGATACGAGTGCGCCTTGTAGAGCGGGTCGGTCTTGCCGACCGAGACGTCAATGGTCTGCGGCTCACGGCTGTACTTCACGCTCGGGTCGTAAGGCTTGCCGTAGTGGCGCACGAAGTCTTCGAGGAAGGGATTCGGACACGCGGTGTAGTACGGCGGGTCCGACATCGCCAAGATTGCGTCGTCCGTACCCTGCGGAAAACCTTCGGTCTTGCGGAACGCTGGGTCTTTCAGCTTCTCGGCCAGCAGCTTGGTGAAGTGCTCGCGCCGCGCGTGTTCGCTTGGGAATGTCTGGCCAAGGCATTCCACCGGGCCAGAATCCTTTTGCGTAGTGCTGAATAGATTAGTCATTTTTTTCCTCGGCGCTTTGGGCCTTGATTGCCGCGTTCGCAGACTGCTTGACCACGCCGCTCAGGTTATCGATGGATTTTCTGACCCGCTCTAATTCCTCTACAACAGGATTTTGCGGAACACTGGTACCCAAATATGGGCGCAGGTCCATCTGTGTTTTCTCGCTGTAGGTGTTCTTGCCATGCCCGTAGTCGGCGGCCACCTCGAACGTGGTGGGGCAAACTGTCGGGTCGGCATCGTTAGAAAAGATGTTGGGTCCTGTGCCAAGATCAAACAGCAGCTCGGACAGCGGTGGCAGGCAATCGATTGGATTGGAGAAAGCAGAATATCTGACCAGATTTCGTCCTTCTACCTTTTGCCCGTACTGGTAGAAGTCGCGGTCAATATGCAGCCTAAGGTTCTGCGCCGGTGATTTCCCGACGTTTCTCACGAGCAGCTGAATGACTGGTGTGCCCATCCTCACTTGGATGGAGACATGCACATAGGGACGGGCCTGCTCGTTCATCTGGTCACGCATGGCAGATACGGCAGCGCGGTTTGCTCTGAGGATGAAGAAGGTGAGAACAGCAAAGACAGTGGTAATGGAAACGTTTGTAGCGGCTAACGTATCCGCAAGCGTGATATTCATACGGCCCCTCTACGTGCAGAGACTGACGATGAAAGGATGTAGCCTTGGTTAATCCACTGATTCAAAATGTATTTGAAGTATTCGTCAGATGAGACCGAACCACAAACTGTCGCAAGTTCTTTGCCGGTTCTGGTCAGTAACACTTTCCCAATCTGTAACTCATTCTCGTCTTGTGGGAATTCGATTGTCAGCGGCTGTCCATAATAGAAGACGGTGGCGTACTTGCCCAGCCCACGTCGAATAAAACCCGTCAAGTTATTGAACGTAATGAGCCCAAGATCATCCAGGTGATTTAGGCTTGAAAAATTAATTCCAACGCGATTGAACACATCATGTTGCTCTTCCAAAATCATGGCAGTTGGTACGCCAATCATCCAAACAAAAGTGCAGAATTTTGTGAACAACTGCGCATCAGCTTTGTCCAGAGTTGCAACAATGTCAACGGTTCTTTTTGAAAATATCCCTGGGTTGTTTGCTTGGCCAGCCAGAATATTGGACCAGAGAGATTGCATTTCGTGGTCAGAAACAAGCCTGCTTCGGTCAAAAAAATGGGTTAGCCAATCTCCTTCGATTTGTTCTGGTTTGCTTTCGGGTGACAGGTGTGGAATGGCCTTGGCCGTGATGCTCTCGATGTTTTCCTGTTTCCTGCCTTCTTCGTGAACCATACGGATCAGTGCGCGCTGTTCCATATCGGAGATTTCAATCCTTGCCTGAGCACGGATCAAATCAACTTCGGCTTCAGCTTTTGCGACTCTTTTCACTTGCCATGGTTTCGCGATGCCCCCAATAGCATCAGAAATTTTTTCGATTAGTACGGTTGCCGGCTTCGACAACTCACCAACATTGGCCAGTCCGGTACCGTCACTCATTTCGCTCCCCCTATGATTTTCTGTCCTAGACGGGTAAGTCGATAGCGCTGCTTACTGCTGCGCGGTTT
>JALNWC010000076.1 GCA_023231075.1 Rhodoferax sp. | reverse complement strand
TGGCGGTCGTACTTGACGTGCTGGCCGAGTTTTTTGTGGCTGGCGTCCTCCAGCCAGGGCTTGAGTTTGGCCAGCACCTCGTCCAGCGGCAGTTGGGTGGGGGCGTCCGGATAGGCGTGGGCCAGCGGAATGTAGGCGGCCTCGCCGGGTGTGACGCTGAAGCTGATGCCGACAATTTGCGCGCGCATCTCGTCGAGCGAGGTGGTCTCGGTGTCCAGAGCCACCAGCTCGGCGGTCTGCACCTTGGCGAGCCAGCGGTCAAAGGCGTCCCAGGTGAGGATTGTGTCGTAGCTGACGGTGCCGACGCGGGGGGCTGCGGGGGTTTCTGAACCGGGTTCCGGATCGTCGAACAGGCCGGGTTCGCGGTTTTGAACGGCGCAATTGGAGTCAGCGCCGGCACCGGAAATGGGGTCGGATCCACGTAGCGAAGCGGAACTGGCTCTGACCCCATTTCCGTTCCCCGCCCCCAGCGCCCGCGCCAGGCCCTTGAAACCGTATTTTTCATAAAAACCGGCCAGCGCCGCCGTGTCCATGTCGCCCACCGAGATCGCATCCAGGGCCGGCAAGTCGGGCACCCAGCCGTTGAGGTCGCAGTCGGTCTTGATGGTCAGCAGTTGGCGGCCGGTGGGCAGCCAGTCCAGCGACTTGCGCAAGTTGTCGCCCACCGCGCCCTTGATGGCGTCGGCCTGGGCCACGATGGCGTCGAGCGAACCATATTCGTTGAGCCACTTGGCAGCCGTTTTGGGGCCGACCTTGGGCACACCGGGCACGTTGTCGATGGCATCGCCCACCAGGGTCTGGTAGTCCACCATCAGGTGCGGCGGCACGCCGAACTCGGTCGTGACCCCGGCCACGTCGCGGCGGCGGCCATTCATGGTGTCGATGATGGTGATGTGCGGGTTGACCAACTGGGCCAGGTCCTTGTCGCCGCTGCTGACGATCACCTCGATGCCTTGGCGCGCGGCCGTCACCGCCAGCGTGCCGATGACGTCGTCGGCCTCGACACCGGGCACATCCAGCACCTTCCAGCCCATCAGCCGAACCACCTCGTGGATGGGCTCGATCTGGGCGCGCAAGTCGTCCGGCATGGGCGAGCGGTGGGCCTTGTACTGGGGGTACAAATCATCACGAAAGGTGGGGCCTTTGGCGTCAAAAACACAGGCGGCATATTGCGCGGGCACTTCCTTGCGCAGGCTTTGCAACATGTTGATCATGCCGCGAATGGCCCCGGTGGGGCTGCTTGCGGGGTCGCCCGGTACCGCACGCAGATCCGGCATGGCGTGAAAGGCGCGGTACAGGTAGCTGGAGCCATCGACCAGCAGCAAAGTTTTTGGGGGGGCATTGTTCATGCCGGCATTTTGCCTGCATCAGCCCCGGCAGCCGCTTTATCTACAATCAAACGATGCGTTCAATTTTCACCCTCTTTCCCCTCCTGCTGGCCTGCGGCCTGGCATGGAGCCAAACCGCTCCCGCAACTGTGGCCGCCAGCGCCACGGTGCAGTCCAGGGTCCCAGGCAAAGTGCAGCCCCGCGTGGAGCACATCCACGTCGAAGATGCCAGCGCACACATTGACGAATTGCGCGTGGGCGGCGAAACCCAAAGCATCACCGTGCAACCCAAAGACGACATGCCCGCCTACGAGGTGGCGCCCAAAACAGGTGAGCGCACCTGGAAAGTGCTGGACTTCTGAACCATGGCGGTCTATACGGAAGTCTCTTTTGCCGAGGCAGATGCACTGCTGCAACAGCTTGGCCTGGGAGCGCTGGAAAGCATGCAAGGCTGCGCAGGCGGTATTGAAAACACCAATTATTTCGTCACCACGCGACGCGGTGCTCAGTCGCGCGACTATGTGCTGACCCTGTTTGAGCGGCTCAGCTCTGCGCAGCTGCCCTTTTATTTGCAGCTGATGAAGCACCTGGCGCAGCGCGGCATGGCGGTGCCGGAGCCGCATGGCGACACGCTGGGCGAGTTGGTGCTCCATGTCAAAGGCAAGCCTGCCGCCGTGGTGGATAAATTGCACGGTGCCAGCGAACCCAGACCGGGCCCGGTGCATTGCGCCCAGATAGGTGCGATGCTGGCCAACATGCACTTGGCCGGGCGTGACTTTGCCCTGAAACAACCCAACCTGCGCGGCCTGAGCTGGTGGAACGAGACGGTGCCCGAGGTTCTGCCTTACCTGAACGACAGTCAGGCCAGCCTGATCACCCGTGAATTGGCTTACCAGAACCAGCTGGCCACGCTGCCGACTTATGCCGCCCTGCCCCGCGGCCCGATCCACGCCGACCTGTTCTGTAACAACGCCCTGTTTGAGATGGTGGCGGGTCAACCCGTGTTGAGCGGGGTTTTTGACTTTTATTTTGCCGCTGTGGACAGTTGGCTGTTTGACCTGGCGGTGTGCCTGAACGACTGGTGCATCGACCCGCAAAGCGGCACGCACCTGGCTGTCAATGCCCATCATTTCCTGAGCGCCTACAACGCCGTTCGCCCCCTGCAAGCCGCAGAAAAAGAGCTGCTACCCGCCCTGCTGCGCGCCGCCGCCCTGCGCTTCTGGCTGTCGCGCCTGTGGGACTTTTACCTGCCGCGCCAGGCCAGCATGCTGCAAGCCCACGACCCCAAGCATTTCGAGCGCGTGCTGGGCCATCGGGCCAGCGCCGTTCTGGACTACCCCGCGCTGGAGGCGCGCTCATGAAGCTCAAGCTCGTTCCTGCGCGCACGGGCGCTGCCTGGGTCAAGCTCGGCATGCAGACCTTCTTCAAGCAGCCGCTGGCGCTGGCGGGCTTGTTTTTCATCTTCATGGCGGTCATGTCCCTGGCCACCATGCTGCCAATCCTGGGCTTGCCGCTGGCCATGACACTGCTGCCCGCCGCCACGCTGGGCCTGATGGCCGCCACCCGGGAGGCCACCCAAGGCAAGTTTCCCATGCCGCTCATCCTGTTCACCGCCTTCCGGGCCGCGCCGGCCAAGGTGCGCGCCATGCTGAAGCTTGGCGCCATGTACGCCGGCGGCTTCATGCTGGCCATGGGCGCCTCCTACCTGGTGGACGGCGGCGGTTTCGCCCGGCTCTACATGGGCGGCAGCGCCCCCACGGAAGAACTGCTGCAGTCACCCGACTTTCAAAACGCCATGTGGGTCTTCATTGGCTTGCACCTGCCGCTGTCGCTGATGTTCTGGCACGCCCCGGCGCTGGTGTTCTGGAACGACCTGCCACCGCTGAAAAGCATGTTTTTCAGCATCGTGGCATGTTTTCGCAACTTCTGGGCCTTTACCGTTTTTGGCCTGTCATGGATGGGCACCGCCGTCCTCGCCGTGCTGGCCCTGGGAACCCTGGGTCAGCTGCTGGGCAACCCGGGCCTGCTGGGCGTGATGTTGTTCCCGGCACTGATGCTGCTGGCAGCGATGTTTTTTACCTCGCTGTACTTTAGCTACCGGGACAGTTTTGAACTGGAACCACCAGCCCCCGCGCAGGACCCCGCGTGAGTCAACGTACCAACGGGCAGATCATGGGCAAAAAAGGGCTCCGGGATGGGCGCGGCTAGAGGGAAGACCAAGCCGACAGCAAGCACCCGGCTGAACTGATGGCAAAATAAACCCGAACAATGGACGCTGATGTCGTGCCGAGCACAAGCCCGGCACGATTTTTTTATGACAAGAAATTTCTTTGCAATTATCAGGCTGACCCGTGTGGGGCTGCATCTGATCCGTGGCCTCTGGATCGTGAACCGGCATTTCCCCAAATGGCATCCTCATCAAAAGTCTGAGCGCATCCAGGCCTGGGCCCGGTCCTCACTGGCGCTGCTGCGCATCGACCTGGAAGTGCATGGCAGTCCGCCCACCAAGGGGCCGCTGCTGTTGGTCGCCAACCATGTGTCCTGGCTGGACATCGTGGTCTTGCTGGCCTCGTGCCCGTGTCGCTTCGTGTCCAAGTCCGAGATTGGGCAATGGCCCGTGGTGGGCACCTTCACCCGTGCTTTGGACACCCTGTTCATCACCCGCAGCTCCCGGCGCGATACCTTGCGTGTGGTGCACCAGATGGCCGAAAAACTGCACGCTGACAGCGGCATGGTGCTGGCGATTTTTCCCGAGGGCACCACCAGCAACGGCTTGCAGGTCTTGCCCTTTCATGCCAATTTGTTTCAGGCGGCGATCTCGGCCAATGCCCCGGTACAGACCGTGGCCTTGCGCTTTGAAGACGCAGCCAGCGGTCAGCACAGTCTGGCCGCGTGCTACATCGACGACGACACTTTTTTGGGATCGATGTGGCGCACCCTGACCGCACCACAGCAACGCGTGGTGCTCAGCTTTGGCTTGAGCCAACACGGCGCGGGCCGCAACCGCCAGGCCTGGGCGGCGGATGCCCATGCAGAAGTCACGGGCATGCTCAGGGCACGGGCGTGAGCTTGGCCACCGACAGCGCCAGCCACTTGACACCGTGGCGCGGGAAGTTGATTTGCGCGCGCGCGTCGTCGCCCTTGCCTTCCAGCAACAACACCGTGCCTTCGCCAAACTTGGCGTGAAACACCTTTTGTCCCGTGCGCAGGCTGTTCTGTGCCTCGGCCTTGGGTTGCGCCACAGGCGGCGCTGCGGACGCTGAAAAGCGCGAATAGTCGGTGCCGAACGGGCTTGCCGGGCGCTTGCCATACGCATTTGACTGGCCTGAATACAGGGCGTCGGAAAAGCTGTCGGACTTGCCAAAGCCTTGGTGTTTGGGCGTGATCCATTTCAGAGCCTCTTCGGGCAGCTCTTCAAAAAAGCGGCTGCGCAGGTTGTAGCGCGTCTGGCCGTGCAGCATGCGGGTTTGCGAATGGCTCAGGACCAGGCGCTTGCGGGCGCGCGTGATGGCCACGTACATCAGGCGGCGTTCTTCCTCCAGGCCGTCGCGGTCGTTCATGGAATTTTCGTGCGGGAACAGGCCTTCTTCGATGCCGGTAATGAACACACAATCAAACTCCAGGCCCTTGCTGGCATGCACCGTCATGAGCTGGATGGCGTCCTGGCCGGCCTGCGCCTGGTTGTCACCGGCTTCGAGCGCGGCATGGGTCAAAAAGGCCGCCAGCGGCGACAGGGTTTCACCGGTCTCGGCATCGGGCGCCGGGAGGTCCGGCAGCGGCTGGCTCATGTCGATGCCCTGGGACGCGGGCGACTGCGTCAAGGGCTGACCCAGTTCGTCCACCGGCAGCGCCACCGCATCGCGGCCAAAACCCTCGATCGAGACAAAACTCTCGGCCGCATTCACCAGTTCCTCCAGATTCTCCACCCGGTCGGCGCCTTCGCGGTCGGCCTTGTAGTGCTCGATCAGGCCGCTGTATTCGAGCGTGAGTTCAATCGTCTCGCGCAAGCTCAGGCCCCGGGTCTGCTCGCGCAGCACGTCAATGCCCGCCAGAAAGGCGCCAATATTGGTGCCCGCCTTGCCGCCCAGCCCGCTCACCGCATCGCTGAGCGAGCAGCCGCTGGCGCGCGCCGCGTCCTGCAACTGCTCCAGGCTGCGCATGCCGATGCCGCGCGGCGGAAAGTTGACGGCGCGCAGAAAACTGGTGTCGTCGCGCGGATTCTCCAGCAGACGCAGGTAGGCCAGTGCATTCTTGATTTCGGCGCGCTCAAAAAAGCGCAAACCGCCATACACCTTGTAGGGCATGCCCGCGTTGAACAGCGCGGTCTCGATGACCCGGCTTTGCGCATTGCTACGGTACAACACGGCAATTTCCTTGCGCGCGTAGCCCTCGCGCACCAGCTGCTTCATCTCGTCGACCATCCACTTGGCCTCGGCAAAGTCGCTGGGGGCCTCGAACACCCGCACCGGCTCGCCCGGCCCCTGGGCGGTGCGCAGGTTCTTGCCCAGGCGCTTGCTGTTGTGGCTGATCAGCGCGTTGGCGGAGTCCAGAATGTTGCTGCCGCTGCGGTAGTTTTCCTCCAGCTTGATCTGGTGGCGCACCTTGAATTCACGCACAAAGTCCGCCATGTTGCCCACCCGCGCACCACGAAAGGCGTAAATGCTCTGGTCGTCGTCGCCCACCGCCAGCACGCAGCCGGTGGGCTGGAAGGCGCCGTCGACCGTGCTGTGGGCGCCAGTGCCGGCCAGCATCTTGATCCAGGCGTACTGCAGCTTGTTGGTGTCCTGAAACTCGTCGATCAGAATGTGCCTGAAACGGCGCTGGTAATGCTCCCGGATCGGGTCGTTGTCGCGCAGCAGTTCATAACTGCGCAGCATCAGTTCGCCAAAGTCGACCACACCTTCGCGCTGGCACTGCTCTTCGTAAAGCTGGTAAATCTCGATCTTTTTGCGCGTTTCATCGTCGCGCGCTTCCACCATGCCGGGGCGCAGGCCGTCTTCCTTGCAACCGCCAATGAACCACTGCATCTGCTTGGGCGGAAAGCGCTCGTCATCGATGCCGAACTGCTTGTACAGGCGCTTGATGCTCGACAACTGGTCTTGCATGTCCAGAATCTGAAAGCTCTGCGGCAAGTTCGCCAGCTTGTAATGGGCGCGCAGCAAGCGGTTGCAGAGCCCGTGAAAGGTGCCAATCCACATGCCGCGCACGTTCAGCGGCAACATGCTGGCCAGGCGCGTCATCATTTCCTTGGCGGCCTTGTTGGTGAAGGTGACCGCCAGGATGCCGCCAGGCGACACCTGCCCGGTTTGCAGCAGCCAGGCAATGCGGGTGGTCAGCACCCGGGTTTTGCCGGAGCCCGCGCCGGCCAGAATCAGCGCGTGCTCAGAAGGCAGCGTGACGGCGGCCAGTTGCTCGGGGTTCAGGTTGTTCAGCAGGCCGGCGTCGGGCGGGCTGGGAGGCGTCAGGTTTGAAAACATGGGGGCATTGTAGAAAGCCGCCCGACTTCGATAGAATCAAGCACCGGGCCCAAGCAATTGTGGCCCGGTTTTTTTTGATAGGCGCCAGACCATGGAAATCTTCGACTACGACAACATCTTGCTGCTGCCCCGCAAATGCCGGGTGGAGAGCCGCTCCGAATGCGATGCCAGTGTGGAATTGGGGCCGCGCCGCTTTCGCATTCCCGTGGTGCCCGCCAACATGAAAACCGTGGTCAGCGAGGACATTTGCATCTGGCTGGCGCAAAACAACTACTTTTACGTGATGCACCGCTTCGATCTGGACAACGTGCAGTTCGTCAAAACCATGAAAGCGCGCGGCCTGTACGCCTCGATCTCCCTGGGGGTCAAGCAAGCCGATTACGACACGGTGGACCAGCTGGTGGCGCTGGACCTGGCGCCGGAGTACATCACCATCGACATCGCCCACGGCCACGCCGACAGCGTGAAAGCCATGATCGGCTACCTGCGCGAAAAAATCCCGAGCACCTTCATCATCGCCGGCAACGTGGCCACGCCCGAGGCGGTGATCGACCTGGAAAACTGGGGCGCCGACGCCACCAAGGTCGGCATCGGCCCGGGCAAGGTCTGCATCACCAAGCTCAAGACCGGTTTTGGCACCGGCGGCTGGCAACTGAGCGCTGTGAAATGGTGTGCCCGCGTGGCCACCAAACCCATCATTGCCGACGGCGGCATCCGCGACCATGGCGACATTGCCAAGAGCGTCCGCTTCGGCGCCACCATGGTCATGATCGGCTCGCTGTTTGCCGGCCACGAAGAAAGCCCCGGCCAGACGGTCGAGGTGGATGGCAAGCTGTACAAGGAATACTACGGCTCGGCCAGCGACTTCAACAAGGGCGAATACAAACACGTCGAGGGCAAGCGCATCCTGGAACCCATCAAGGGCAAACTGGCCGACACGCTGATCGAGATGGAGCAGGACGTGCAAAGCTCCATCAGCTACTCAGGCGGCAAGAAACTGCTGGACATCCGCAAGGTGAATTACGTGACGCTGGGCGGCGACAACGCGGGTGAGCATTTGTTGATGTAGGCCGGTCTCCGCAGCCTTGCTTGCGGGACCCGTCAGATTTTTGCGCCCTTGCTGATCAACAGGTCGACAATTTCAGTGCATTGCGCTTTCTGCGCCAGAGACAAAGGCGTGTCGCCTTTCCTGGTGCGGGTAGAGATGTCTGCGCCTTTGTTGATGAGCAATTCAACGATATCGAGTGTTCCGCCCGAGAGCGCCAGCAACAAGGGTGTATAGCCCAGGGCGTCACGCACGTTGATGTAGGCCCCTTTTTTGATCAGCATTTCGGCAATGTCCCGGTACCCAAAGCTTGGCTTACCGCATGCCAGCATCAGCGGCGTCAGACCCAGCTTGTCCTTCTCATTGACGTCGGCGCCCGCAATCAGAAGAATCCTTGCAATGATGGTGTAGCCCTTCTTCAACGCGAAAAGCAGCGGCGGCGTCCCGTTGTCATCGGTCAGATGAATATTGAAATTGGCCCGCACGAACAAATCAATGATTTCCACATCGCCATTTTCAAGAGCCCTCAAAAAATTCCCCTTATTGAGAAAAATGCTGCGTTTTTCCAGTTCCAGAATCGCGGTTTCTTTCCTCTCTGCCGCAAGAAAGGTCTCCAGCATTCTGAATTCCCGCAAGGCATTGATCTCCTTGGTCGCCTCAGGGGAAAACCCCCTGCGCCCCCCGCGTTTGTCGATCAGAAGATCACTGATGTAGTCATCGATTTCCGGCGTGTCCCATAGCTCATCGATCTTGTTGAGAATACGGTCATGGTGCTGTTCAAGGTAGACCGGATAGTCTTCGCCCATGACTGCAAGCAGAGGGTGTTTCATGGCTGAATCGCAATGGATAAAAGAGGATAGTCTAATTCCTGCAGAGTCCTTCATCCGCTGTTCCGGCGGAAAAAAACGGATGTTCCTGCACCAGGTCAAGCACACCCCCCAGGGCGGCGGCAAAACGGTGGACAATTTGCTGACATCGGAAAATTGGGGCGACTTCATGGTCCTGATAAGGCGAAAGCGCGTCATTTCGCCAGCCGCCGCTCTGCTAGAATTTGCCACTTCAAGCACTTCAAGAAACACACGCTGTTTCTCTGAAAGCAAGGGAACTTAGCTCAGTTGGTAGAGCAGCGGACTCTTAATCCGTAGGTCGAGAGTTCGAATCTCTCAGTTCCCACCAAATACAGCAAGGGTTTGCCACTATT
>JALNWC010000075.1 GCA_023231075.1 Rhodoferax sp. | reverse complement strand
TTTCAGGCAAGGTGGGCGCCTCGCGCTCAAACTTGTCCGCCAGCGCCTTGATGCTGGCGCCCTGGTCAACCAGCTCTTTTTCGCGCTTGGAAAACTCCTGCTCAAGTTTGGTCTGCGCCGCCTTGGCGGTACCGGCCTCCTTGAGCACACGGTCGGTGCTGACAAAGCCCAGGCGCAACTCCTGCGCCTGCAAGGACATCACAGACAGGCCGCACAGACTCAAGGCACAAAGATGACGTAAAAAGTGGTTCATTAGAAACTGGTCCCAATTTGAAATTGCAAACTTTGAATTCTATCGTTGTCAAACTTGCGGATCGGTTTGGCGAACGCCAGGCGCAAGGGGCCCACCGGGGAAATCCAGCTGATCCCGACGCCCACCGAGGAGCGCAGGTCGTTGGCATTGGCATTGACCGCGTTGTCTCCGCCGACCAGTCCGATATCCCAAAAGCCATACATGCGCAAGGTGCGGTCGTTGCCGGCCCCGGGGAAAGGCGCCAATACTTCCATGTTGATATTGAGCTTGCGTGAGCCGCCCAAAGAGGTGCCCAGACCGTCAGCCTGCTCATTGGGTCCCAGACTGCCCTGCTCGAAACCACGCACCGACCCCAGACCGCCGCCATAAAAATTCTTGAACACCGGGTACGAACGACCACCAAGCGCACTACCCAGGCCGACTTCGGTATTGAAGGCGGCGGTGAACTGCTTGTTCAAGGGCACATATTGCTGGAACTGGTAGGTGGCGCGCAGGTATTTGGCATCGCCGGTGAAAGACCACTCGGCGTTGGCACGCTGGAAACGTCCGCTGGTGGGTGCCAGGGCGCTGTCGCGGCTGTCGCGCGCCCAGCCCACGGTCAAAGGCAGGGCCGTGCTGGAATAACCGTATTCCTTGGCATAGTTTTCATAGGAGATGGGCAGGTCGGTGCCCGGAACAATGGTCGTTTTTTCAATGCCCATACCAAAAAACACCGTGTCAATTTCGGTAAACGGCACACCAAAGCGGATGCTGCCGCCCGAGGTCTCGATCTCGTAATAGTTCTCGTCCTCGTACGGGCTGCTGGTTCGCGTGTACAGGTCAAAGGTGCGCGACACACCGTCCTCGGTGAAATAGGGGTCGGTGGTGTTGATCACCACCAAGCGGTTGAACTTGCTGGTGTTGACCTGAAGACCCAGAGAATTGCCCGAGCCGAAGGCATTTTCCTGCTTCAGGCCAAACGACAAGCCCAAGCCGTCGCCGCTGGAGTAACCCGCGCCCAGGCTCAGGCTGCCGGTCGGCTTTTCTGTGACATTGATGGTCAGATCGACCTGATCCGGCGTGCCCGGGACCTCCTCGGTTTCCACCGCCACATCGCCGAAATAACCCAAACGGTCCACCCGGTCACGCGAACGGCGAATTTTGTCGCCGTCGTACCAGGAAGCTTCCAATTGGCGGAATTCCCGGCGCACCACCACATCGCGGGTACGGGTGTTGCCGGCGACGTTGATTTTGCGCACATAGGCGCGGCGCGACGGGTTGGCCTGCAACACCAGCGCCACGCGGTTGTTGACACGGTCAATTTCGGGCTTGGCCTCGACGCGCGCAAAAGCGTAACCAAAATTGCTGAAATAGTCGGTGAAGGCCTTGGTGGTTCGGGCCACCTCGTCGGCATTGAAGGCCTGCCCCGGACGGATCTCCACCAGCGCCTTGAACTCTTCTTCCTTGCCCAGGTATTCGCCCGCCAGCTTGACGCTGCTGACCACGAAGCGTTCGCCCTCGGTGATATTGATGTTGATGCCAATATCGGTCTTGTTGGGCAGGATCGCCACCTGGGTCGAGTCCACCTTGAACTCGAGGTAGCCCCGGGTCAGGTAATAAGAACGCAGGGTCTCGATATCGGCGTTGAGCTTGGCGCGCGAATAACGGTTGGACTTGGTGTACCAGCTCAACCAGCCGCCGGTGTCCAGATCAAACAAGCCACGCAAGGTCGACTCGCTGAACGCCTTGTTGCCCACAATGCGGATTTCGCTGATGTTGGCCGGCTCACCTTCCACCACGGTAAACGTCAGATTGACCCGGTTGCGCTCGATCGGCGTGACCGTGGTGACCACCTGGGCGGCGTACAGGCTGCGGTTGATGTACTGGCGCTTGAGTTCCTGCTCGGCACGGTCCAGCTGGGCCTTGTCAAAGGGTCGGCCATCGGCCAGACCGACATCGCGCAAGGACTTGACCAGCACCTCCTTGTCGAACTCCTTGGTGCCGACAAACTCCACATTGGCCACCGTGGGCCGCTCCTCGACCACCACCACCAGCACATCGCCGTTGACTTCAATGCGCACGTCCTTGAACAGACCCAGCGCAAACAGGCTCTGGATGGCTGCTGCCCCCTTGTCATCGTTGTAAGTGTCGCCGACGCGCACCGGCAGGGAGACAAAGACCGTCCCCGGCTCCACCCGCTGCAAACCTTCAATCCGGATGTCGCGCACCGTGAACGGGTTGACGGCCCAGGCGGACTGGGCGAGCAACATCAGGGAAGCCAGCGCGGCACTTGTGGTGAGACGAAATTGATTGGTGAGCATAGTTGAATTCGATAAAAAAATAGGTGCCGGCAAAGCAAGCGATATTCAGCCAAACAAGCGGGAAATATCGTTGAAAAGAGCGACCGACATCATGAGCATCAGGAGGGCGACACCGCCTTGTTGCAGACGTTCCATCCAGGCATCTGATACCGGTCGGCCTGTGACACCTTCCCAAAGATAATACATCAGGTGCCCACCATCCAGCACGGGCACCGGCAGCAAGTTCAACACCCCCAGGCTGACACTGATGAGTGCCAGAAAAATCAGGTAGTGGGTCAGTCCCAGGTCGGCCGATTTGCCGGCGTAATCGGCAATGGTGAGCGGGCCGCTGATGTTTTTGATGGAAGCCTCGCCAATCAGCATCCGGCCCATCATTTTGACGGTGAGGACCGAGACGTCCCAGGTTTTCACCAGCGCCAGCCAACTGCCATCAAAAAAGCCATAACGCACCAGCAGCTGTTCAGGTGGCGCCCCCACGTAGGCCCCAATGCGTCCCATGGACTGCCCATTTTCCTGCACCACGCGCGGCGTCACATCGAGTTGCAGGCGCTGGCCTTCGCGCAAAACAGTCCAGCGCTGGGTCGGCGCCTTTTGATTGACCACCGACTCGCGAATCAGGACCCGCAAGGCCTGTCCGTCAAGCAGGGGCTTGCCATCCACCTGCGTGACCTCGTCGCCAGTGCGCAAACCCGCCTGAGCCGCCGCTGAATCCGGCATGATGTCCCCCATCACCGGGCGCGTCAGGGGCCCCATCACCCCGATTTTTTGAAACATGCGGGTGTCCGCTTCACGGCTGTCCAGGGCCGACAAGCTGAGCAGGAATTCACGTTCGGAGCCGGCTTTGTTCGTCTGCACCCATAGCCGCACGTCCTGCCCCTCGAGGGCACCGCGGGTCAACTGCCAGCGCAGATCTTCAAACGAGCGCACTTCTGTTTCCGCCTCGGCGTCCAGCGCTGCGCGGACCACCCGCTCGCCCCCGACCAGTCCAGCCTGAGCTGCCAGCGACCCGGCTTGTGGCGGCGCCAGGATGGCAGCCGGCTGTTGCACGCCGGTCCAGTTGACCACGCTGTACAAGAGCACGGCCAGCAACAAATTGGCCACCGGGCCCGCCGCCACAATGGCGCTGCGCCGCCCCAGGCTCTGGGTGTTGAAGGCCAGGTGGCGCTCGGTGGGCGCCACGGGTGCCTCGCGCTCGTCGAGCATCCTGACAAACCCACCGAGGGGAAAGAGGGCCAGCACGAACTCGGTCCCGCTGGTTTTGGACTGCCAGCGCCACAAGGGCTTGCCAAAACCGATGGAAAAGCGCAGGACCTTGACGCCACAGGCCAGCGCCACCCGGTAATGGCCGTACTCATGCACGGTAATCAACAGGGCAATGGCGACGATGAAGGCCAGGAAAGTCATGCTCAGAGCCTGATGTCAAACCGACAGGCGAGCCACCACGCGCGCAGCCGCATCACGGCTTTGCGCGTCGAGTGCCAGCAAGTCCTCGAGTGAACCCGGCGGTGTTGTTTGCACCCGGGCCAGCGTTTCCAGATTGACGGCGTGGATCTGATCAAAGCGAATCTGTCGCGCCAGAAACGCCGCCACCGCAATCTCGTTGGCCGCATTGAGCACGGCCGTGGAGCCCGCTGGGGCCGCCAGCACAACCCAAGCCAAAGCCAGCCCGGGAAAACGCTCACCATGGCCATGGGCGTCAAGTGACTCAAACGTCATGTCAGCCATGGCTCGAAAATCGAGGGCACTGGCGCCCGAGGTCATGCGCTGAGGCCAGGACAGACCGTAGGCAATCGGCACCTTCATGTCGGGCGTGCCCAACTGGGCCACCACGGAATGATCGCGGTACTGGACCATCGAGTGGATCACACTTTGCGGATGGATCACGACCTCAATCTGCGCTGGCGCGACACCAAACAGGTAGCGCGCCTCGATGACTTCCAGCGCCTTGTTCATCATGGTGGCCGAATCCACCGAAATCTTGCGCCCCATGACCCAGTTGGGATGGGCACAGGCCTGCTCTGGCGTGATGTCAGCAAAGCTGGCTGGGTCACGTTGCCGGAACGGTCCGCCTGAGGCCGTCAAAATGATTTTGTCGATCTGTGCCGGCCAGGTTGCGGGGTCATCGGGCAAGGATTGAAAAACAGCGGAATGTTCGCTGTCGATCGGCAGCAGTTTGGCGCCGCCGGCCTTCACGGCTTGCAGAAAATAGTCCCCGCCGACGACCAGGGCTTCCTTGTTGGCCAGCAGCAGGCGTTTGCCGGCGCGTGCCGCACCCAGGCACGAGGCCAGACCCGCGGCGCCCACAATGGCGGCCATGACCACATCAACCTGCGCATGCCGGGCCACCTCGGTGATCGCGTCCGCACCCCACAGCACCTGGGTCGGCAAATTCAGGTCGCGGCATTGACGCGCCAGTTCCTGGCCGTGCACGCGACTTGCCATGACCGCAAAGGCCGGTCGAAACCGGACACATTGCTGCAACAACTTGTCCACACGGGTCGCGGCGGTCAAGGCAAACACCTCGAAACGCTCAGGGTGCAGGGACAGCACCTCCAGCGTGCTGACACCGATGGAGCCGGTCGAACCCAGAATCGCCACCCGTTGTTTTGTCAAACCCGTTGAATCCAGCATGGTCACTCTCAGAAGGTGTAAAGCATCATGGCCAGCGGCAAACTGGGCAACAGGGCGTCGACCCGGTCCAGCACCCCACCGTGACCCGGCAACAGCTTGCTGCTGTCCTTGACGCCCGCGCTGCGCTTGACCAGGGACTCGACCAGGTCGCCCACCACACTCATGGCGGCCAGGAACAAACAGGCGATCACGGCAAACACCGGCCCACGCTCGGCCAGGTGGCTGTACAAACTGGGCACGGCGGGTTGCGCCCACACATCAAAGCGGGTCCAGGCCCAGGCCAACAGCAACACCGCCACCATGCCGCCCCAGACGCCTTCCCAGCTTTTGCCGGGGCTGATGGAAGCCGCCAATTTGCGCGCGACCATGCGCCCGCCCCAGGTGCGCCCGGCAAAATAGGCGCCCATGTCGGCGACCCACACCAAGGCGAAAACCGACAGCAGGAAATTGGTACCGATCAGTTTGGCCTGCGCCACGGCCAGCCAGGTCACAACCAGTGCCAGCAGGCCCACCAGCAAGCGCAAACTGCGCTTGAATTGCCCCCAGGCCGGCACCCCGGCGCGCAAAATCCAACTGCCCAGCAGGACCCAGAGGGCACCCGTCAAAAGCCAGACCTGTGGCAGGGACTGCCCCAGCCAGCCAGCCCACCACAAGCCGGCGCACAGCGCGGCGCACAAGGCACCCACCAGGTAGCTGCCGGGCAAGTCATACCCGTTTAAACGCGCCCACTCCCAGGCGGCAGCGGCAATGAAGGCGAGTGCCAACACATTGAAGGGCGCCGCTTCACGGTAAAAAAGCGCTGGCAACAAGACCAGCAGCAACAACACAGCAGTGATCACGCGTTGCTTGAGCATGGCATACCCTCAGTTGGATTCATCGGGCGTCGATGCCCCGTCAACCAGGTCGGAAACCCTGCCAAAGCGGCGGTCGCGCAGGGCATAGGTTTGAATGGCCAGATCGAGTTCGGTTTCGTCAAAATCCGGCCACAATTTGTCGGAAAAGAAAAATTCGGAATAAGCCGACTGCCACAGCAAAAAGTTGCTGATGCGCTGCTCACCGCCGGTGCGAATCACCAGGTCGGGGTCGGGCACATGCGCCAGCGCCATCCTCTGGTTCAGGTGCTGCTCGGTCATGGCCAGTCCCTGGGCGGCCACGCGCGCGGCCGCCTGCACGATGTCCCAGCGACCGCCGTAGTTGAAACAGACATTCAGCACCAGTTGCTGGTTGGCAGCCGTGGCGGCTTCGGCCTGCTCGATGCCCTTGAGCACGCGGTTTGAGAGCCCCTGGCGCTCACCAATGAATCGCAATTGCACGCCGTCGGCCTTGAGCTGCGGCACCTCCCGCCCCAGCGCCAGCGCAAACAGGTCCATCAGTCCCGAGACTTCCTCTTGCGGTCGCTGCCAGTTTTCCGAAGAAAAGGCAAACACCGTGAGCACCTTGATGCCACGCGCCTCACAGGCGCGCGCACAACGCTTCAGGGAATCAACCCCCTGCTTGTGACCTGCAATACGGGGCAAAAACCGCTTGGACGCCCAGCGTCCATTGCCGTCCATGACAATGGCGACATGGTACGGCGTTGACGTGTCGGTCATGGCCGGTCAAACCGCCATGATGTCGTGTTCTTTGGCGGCCACCAGCTGATCGATGGCAGCGATGTGCCGGTCGGTCACTTTTTGAATGTCGCTTTCACAGCGTTTTTGATCATCTTCCGACGCCAGCTTGTCCTTGACCAGCTTCTTGACGCCCTCATTGGCATCGCGGCGCAAATTGCGCACGGCAATTTTGGCGCTCTCGCCCTCGTTGCGCACCAGTTTGGTCAACTCCTTGCGGCGTTCCTCGGACATCGGCGGCATCGGCACCCGGATCAGGTCACCCATGGACGAGGGGTTTAGCCCCAGGTCGCTGTCACGAATGGCTTTTTCAATCTTGGCGCCCATGCCCTTTTCCCAGGGCTGCACACTGACCGTGCGCGAATCCAGCAGCGACACATTGGCCACCTGGCTGATGGGAACGAGAGCACCGTAGTAATCCACATGCACCGTGTCCAGAATGGCCGGGTTGGCGCGTCCGGTACGGATCTTGGTCAAATTATGTTTGAAAGCCTCGATGGACTGGTCCATCTTGGCTTCTGCGGTATTTTTGATTTCGGCGACTGACATGGGTCATTCCTCACTCAGGGTTCAAAATAAAAATCAGGCGTAGACCAGGGTACCCTCATCTTCTCCCAGCACCACGCGCCGGAGCGCGCCGTGCTTGAAAATCGAGAACACCTTGACCGGCAGTTTTTGATCGCGACACAAGGCAAATGCCGTGGCATCCATGATGCCCAGATTTTGCGAGATGGCTTCGTCAAATGAAATCTTGCTGTAGCGCGTGGCGGCAGGGTCTTTTTTGGGGTCTGCGCTGTAAACGCCATCGACCTTGGTGGCCTTGAGCACAATCTCGGCACCAATCTCGGCACCGCGCAGGGCAGCGGCGGTGTCGGTGGTAAAAAACGGATTGCCGGTACCCGCGGCAAAAATCACCACCTTGCCTTCTTCGAGGTACTGCAGCGCCTTGGGGCGCACATAAGGCTCAACCACCTGCTCAATGGCAATGGCCGACATCACGCGTGCCGTCAGGCCCGCCTTGTTCATGGTGTCGCCCAGCGCCAATGAATTCATCACGGTCGCCAGCATGCCCATGTAGTCGGCTGTGGCACGGTCCATGCCAACCGAGCCGCCCGCCACGCCACGAAAGATATTGCCGCCACCAATCACCACCGCCACCTGGACACCGAGGGCGGTCACGTCCACGATCTCATCGACCATGCGCACGATGGTGTCACGGTTGATGCCGAACGGGTCATCCCCCATCAGTGCCTCACCCGACAATTTGAGCAAAATTCGCTTGTAAGCCGGCTTGACATCTGACATGGGTGACTCCTTGGTCTTGGGGGGATTCAATGAAACAGCAGGAGCCCGATCAGGCCGCCTTCTGCGCGGCAGCCACCTGGGCAGCCACTTCGGCAGCAAAGTCGTCCGCCTTCTTCTCAATGCCTTCACCCACCACATAGAGCGTGAATGACTTGACCGTGGTGGCCATGGCCTTGAGCATCTGCTCGACCGTTTGCTTGTCGTTCTTGACGAAGGCCTGGTTCAGCAAAGAGACTTCCCTGAGGTATTTCTGCACGCCGCCTTCAATGCGTTTGCTGACGATTTCTGCGGACTGCACCGGCTTGCCGGCAGCGGTCGCCACGGCAGCGTCTTCGGCTGCCTTGGCCGCTGCCACCGAGCGCTCACGCGCCACCAATTCAGCCGGCACCTCGTCGCTCGACAGGGAGACCGGCTTCATGGCGGCGATGTGCATGGCCACGTCCTTGGCTGCGGTGTCGTCGCCCTCGAACTCAACCACCACACCAATGCGGGTGCCATGCAAGTACGAAGCCAGCTTGCTGCCGCTGGCAAAGCGCTTGAAACGGCGAAAGCTCATGTTCTCGCCGATCTTGCCAATGAGTCCCTTGCGCACGTCTTCGAGCGTCGGGCCAAAGCCGTCTTGCGTATAAGCCAGCTCACCCAAGGCGGCCAGATCAG
Source organism: Rhodoferax sp. (assembly GCA_023231075.1). GTDB lineage: Bacteria > Pseudomonadota > Gammaproteobacteria > Burkholderiales > Burkholderiaceae_C > Rhodoferax. Next base: position 355 of record JALNWC010000075.1, on the reverse strand, counting down.
CCGGATTGTGCTTGGCGATCAGGGCCGCCGCCGCGTTGGCCAAGGCCAGGAAGCTGTCGTTCTTGGTGACAAAGTCGGTTTCGCAGTTCACTTCAAGCAGCGCGCCGACACCGGCGTCTGCCGCATAGACCACCACGCCTTCGGCCGTGACACGGCTGGCTGCCTTGCCGGCCTTGCTGCCCAGCTTGACGCGCAGCAGCTCTTCAGCCTTGACCATGTCGCCGTCGGCTTCAGTCAGTGCGCGCTTGCATTCCATCATCGGAGCGTCGGTTTTGCCACGCAGTTCAGCCACCATGCTTGCAGTAATTACAGCCATTTTTTTCTCCGGAAATCGGTTCAGTTTATCAATTCAAAT
>JALNWC010000074.1 GCA_023231075.1 Rhodoferax sp. | reverse complement strand
GGATGGAAATTTGTTCAGTTTTTATGGTTGCAAGCAGCCGCTGAACTACAGCGGTGAATGTCGTCCACTTTGGGACGATCTACTCAATCGTTCACGCAACACGCTGGATACTTCTGGCCGAATCAAGGTGTTTGCCACCCTGGCTGCCGAGTCCGCCAGGGAGCTGCCCATCATTTATCTTTACCACCGCAATTGGCTTTGGGCTTACAACAAAAAGTTGACCGGCATGAAAACCATACCCGACGGTTTGGTGCGCGTGCAAGGTTTGAAGATGTAGTTGTCAGACCCACCGGATTGATCCCATGCTCACCTATTTTTTAAAACGTGTCGCTGCGCTGGTGCCAACCGTTTTTTTTGTCACCGTGATCATTTTTGGCTTGCAGCAATTGCTGCCAGGAGATGCTGCGCTGATCCTGGCTGGTGAAGACCAAGATCCGCAAGTGATTGCGTATCTGCAGAAAAAAATGCATCTTGATGAACCCTTGCCTGTGCGCTACGCATATTGGATGGGCGGTGTGTTGCAGGGGGATTTGGGTGAGTCGCTGCGTATCCAGGAGCCGGTATTGGGGCTGATAAAAGAAAAGCTGCCAGTCACACTGCAGCTGGCCTCCATGGCCATGCTGGTATCTTTGTTGATCGGTATTCCAGCGGGTATCGTCTCGGCCGTCGCAAAGGAATCCGTGTGGGACTATCTGGCCAACATTCTGGCATTGTGGGGCCTGTCAACACCCAACTTCTGGCTTGGTATTTTGATGATCCTGTTGTTTTCGGTTTCACTGGGCTGGCTACCCGCCTCGGGTTATGTCAGCCCTTTTGAAGACCTGTCTGCCAATCTGACGGCGATGATCATGCCGGCATTTGTTCTGGGGGGTGGCCTGGCTGCGGTGTTGATGCGACATACCCGCAGTGCCATGCTGCAGGTGCTGAGCGCCGACTATGTGCGCACGGCGCGTGCCAAAGGTCTCAATGAGCGCACGGTGGTACTCAAACATGCCTTGCGCAATGCGCTGACGCCCATCATTACGCTGGGTGCTCTGGAGTTTGGAACTTTGTTGTCAGGAGCGGTTTTGACCGAACAAGTTTTCTCCATCCCTGGATTTGGCAAGCTGATCGTTGATGCCGTTTTCAATCGAGACTACTCGGTGGTGCAAGGGGTGGTGTTGTTTACATCCAGCGTCTATATCGTTTTAAATTTGCTGGCCGATATGGCTTACTTTCTTGTGAACCCGCGTTTGCGAGGCTGATCCATGACAACCTTGAACTTGCCTGCGAACACTGTCACGGAGTCCAGTCCTGCGCGGCGTACATTGCGCAGACTGTGGCGCCGCAAAGGTGCCATGGTCGGTCTGGTGTTCGTGCTGCTGTTTATTGTGATGGCTGTATTCGCGCCAATTTTTTCACCCTACGACCCAGTGGAGACCAGTTGGAGTGCCATACGCTCAGCACCTAGCCAAATGTACTGGTTTGGCACCGATGAGATAGGCCGCGATGTGTTGTCCCGCGTTATTTGGGGCGCGCGTGCGTCGATCTTGGCCGGACTGGTTTCTGTCACTATTTCTATGGCTCTGGGAATTCCTATTGGATTGATAGCCGCTTATGTGGGCGGTTGGACAGATGCTGTCATCTCGCGGTTTACCGATGCCATGCTGGCGGTTCCATTTTTGATTTTGGCGATTGCACTGTCTGCGTTTCTGGGCCCCAGTCTGAATAACGCCATGATTGCAATCGGTGTGTCTGCGATGCCGGTGTTTATCAGGCTTACCCGCGCGCAGGCGATGCAGATCAAGGTCGAGGATTATGTCGAGGCAGCACGCGCTGTGGGCAACCCGCATTGGCGCATTGCTTTACGTCACATCATGCCCAATGTCATGCCCCCATTGATTGTGCAAGCCACTCTTTCCATTGCTGCAGCCATCATTGCGGAAGCGAGCTTGTCATTCCTGGGCTTAGGGCAGCAGCCGCCGCTGCCAAGCTGGGGCAGCATGCTTAACACCGCTAAAAATTACATGGACAACGCACCCTGGATGGCCGTGTGGCCGGGCTTGTCAATTTTCTTGCTGGTTCTTTCTTTCAACTTGCTGGGTGATGGTCTGCGCGATGCACTCGATCCACGGCAAAAATAGGCTGATAAACATGTTTTCATTTGATGCATTGAACTACCCATACGCCTCTCGTCGCAACGTGGTCTATGCCAAGCGTGGCATGGTGGCGACATCGCAACCCTTGGCTGCACAGGCTGGGCTGCAGGTCTTGCAAGCGGGAGGTAACGCTATCGATGCAGCCGTTGCCACGGCTGCCGCACTGACCGTGGTTGAGCCAACCGCCAACGGTATCGGTGGCGATGCGTTTGCCTTGGTCTGGTACAACGGTAAGTTGCACGGACTGAACGCTAGTGGCCCTGCGCCCCAGAGTTTGACGCTCGAAAAGATGACGTCCCTGGGTCATGCGGAGGTGCCCAAATACGGACCGCTTCCCATCACCGTGCCGGGAACGCCTGCCGCCTGGGCCGCTTTGTCTGAGCGCTTTGGGCGCTTGCCTTTGGGTACCTCGATGGCCGGCGCCATTGAACTGGCCCAGGGTGGTTTTCCGGTATCGCCTTCGGTGGCTTTCGCCTGGCAGCAAGCCTTCAAACTGTTCAAGCAACAATTCAAGGATGCACACTTCAAATCCTGGTTTGACACCTTTGCACCTGAGCGCGCGCCTCAAGCCGGTGAAATATGGCAGTCGATGGCCCATGCGCAAACGCTGGAATCCATCGCAAACAGCCGTGCAGAAAGTTTTTACCGTGGCGCGCTGGCCGAACGCATCGCTGCGTTTGTGCAAGCGGCTGGCGGTCATCTCAGTGTGTCTGACTTGGCCAGCTACAAAGTGGACTGGTGTGAGCCCATCAGCGTTAACTACCGAGGTTATGACGTGTGGGAGATTCCGCCCAACGGCCATGGCATGGTGGCCTTGATGGCGTTGAATATTCTGAAAGGTTTCGAGTTTTCAGACCGCGATTCTTTGTTCACACACCACCGACAGATTGAAGCCATCAAGCTGGCTTTTGCAGATGGATTTGCGCATATTGCCGAACCTGCAAACATGCGCGTGTCTGTGGCTGACTTGCTCAGTGACTCCTATGCCGATGAGCGTCGTGGCCTGGTGGGGGTCCGCGCCAGCTTGCCATTGCCAGGAGAGCCTTCGCGCGGCGGCACGGTTTACCTGAGTACAGCTGACAAAGACGGCAACATGGTGTCTTTCATTCAAAGCAACTACATGGGATTTGGTTCTGGCATGGTAGTACCGGGTACCGGGATTGCTTTGCACAACCGCGGCAATAATTTTTCATTGAAGCCTGAGCATCCCAATTGTCTGGCTCCAGGTAAGCGCCCCTACCACACGATCATTCCAGGCTTTTTAACCAAGAACGGTCAAGCCGTTGGACCTTTTGGGGTGATGGGTGGATTCATGCAACCGCAAGGCCATGTCCAAATGGTGATGAACACCGTGGACTTCGGTTTGAATCCTCAAGCGTCCTTGGATGCACCGCGCTGGGAGTGGGAAGGCGCAAACCGCGTCAACATTGAGCGTTCTATGCCCGAGCATCTGTATCACAGTCTGGCGGCTCTGGGACATGACGTGACATGGTCCAACAACCGTATTGCCTTTGGCCGCGGACAAATCATTTGGCGAAACGCGCAAGGTGTGCTGTGTGGCGGTACCGAGCCACGCACCGATGGCTCTGTGGCGGCTTGGTAGGCGCTTGCAATCAGCAGGCATGTTTATTGCTTTCCACTAAGCCATGTGCTCATGTTCATCTTTGGTCTAAAACATCGAAATATTTACAAATTGGTTAACAAATCAACCCGCTTTGCAGCCGTCATGGTATTGCTGCTCGTCCTTGTCGCAGTTGGCGCGACTTGGTTAGCACCTTACCCGCCAGAGGAAACCTTTTTTGATGGGTTGACGCTTGAAGGAGCACCGCTGCCGCCTTCCGCCAAGTTCTGGTTTGGTACAGATCTGCTTGGGCGGGACTTGTTTTCCCGGGTGATTTTTGGTGCTCAAACGTCCTTGATCATCGGCATCGTGGCCAACGGCGTCGCCTTGGCATTTGGCACGGTGATTGGTGTTTTTGGCGGTTTTCTACGCGGCTGGGTCGGTGTCGCATTGATGAGGTTCACTGACCTGATGATGTGCTTTCCGGCCCTGTTGCTGGCCATTGTGTTGTCCGCCATCTTTACCCCCAGCTTGTGGATCGTGGCAATGGTGATCGCCATGGTCAACTGGGTGCAAATAGCGCGAGTGGTGTACACCCAGACGGTGGCATTGGCGGAGCGCAGTTTTGTTGAGGCCACCATCAGTTTGGGTGCCACTCCCGCGCGCGTGTTGTTTCGCCATATTGTTCCGCATCTGGTCCCCACGCTCATTGTTTACGGCACCTTGGGCATTGCGACGACGGTGTTGCTTGAAGCTACATTGTCTTTTTTGGGTATTGGGGTGCAGCCCCCGACACCGTCCTGGGGCAATATCATTTTTGAGAATCAGAGCTACTTCTCCACGGCACCCTGGCTGGTGTTTATTCCCGGTGCTGCGATTGTGCTGATGGCAGTATGTTTTAACGTCTTGGGGGATGCGTTGCGTCTGATGCTTGACCCCACAATGGGGGCACGGCGCACATGATTCGGTATCTGTTAGGACGTCTGTCGCAAGCTGCGTTGCTGCTATTGGGCGTGACCTTGATTACTTTTGCGCTGCTTTACATACTGCCAGCGGACCCTGCGCGCCAGATCGCTGGGCGTAGCGCCACAGCAGAAACGGTCGCGAGCATTCGCACACAGCTGGGCCTGGATCTGCCGTTTTACGAGCAATACGGTCGTTATGTGACCCATTTGATCCAGGGAGATTTGGGCCGTTCGTATGCCCAAAAAACTGAAGTGGGCGAGGTTGTCGCGTCGCGGTTGCCGGCAACACTTCTCCTGATGGTGGCAGCCATTGGATGCGAGCTTGTCATTGGTTTGGTCATCGGTATTTTTGCTGCAGCCCGTCAGGGGCGGCGCTCAGATGATGTCGTGATGATGCTGTCATTTGTCGGCGTCTCTACCCCCCAATTTGTGGCCAGTCTGGCCATGCTGTACACCTTTTCTGTGGTGCTGGACTGGTTCCCGGTGGGGGGGTACGGGGAAATCAAGCACCTGGTTCTGCCTGCCATGACGTTGGGTTTGTTGGGCGCTGGCTGGTACGCGCGAATGCTGCGTTCTTCGATGATTGAAGTGCTCACACAAGACTACATTCGCACCGCACGGGCAAAGGGTGCGTCGCAACTCCGCATTCTGCTGCGCCATGCACTTCGCAACGCCGCTTTGCCTGTGGTCGCCATGATCGGTATTGATATCGGTCTGTTCATGAGTGGAGCCGTGGTGGTTGAGTCGGTTTTTGGTTGGCCTGGAATTGGCCAGCTTGCCTGGCAAGCCATTCAACAAGTGGACATCCCGATCATCATGGGTGTCACCTTGGTTGCAGCAGTTGCGATCATTTTGGGCAACCTGCTGGCAGATCTTGTGGCTCCCTTGATTGATCCGCGCATTCAGCTGCGCTAGCCAAATTTATCGAATCCCCGTTCCTTCAACCTATCAGAAAGTGCATCACCATGAAGCTTCGTGTACTGACCGCTGCCGTTCTGGCAACCATTGCAATTGCCGCCTCACCGACATTTGCACAAGAGAGCCCGCAGGGTGGTTCCATTGTGGTGACTTATAAAGACGACATCGTCACATTGGATCCTGCGATTGGTTATGACTGGGTGAATTGGTCGATTATCAAAAGTCTGTTTGTACGCTTGATGGATTACAAACCGGGTACCGCAGAACTCACACCGAGCCTGGCGGAAAGTTACGACATCTCGCCTGACGGCCTTCATTACACATTCAAACTGCACAAGGGCGTGAAATTTCACAATGGACGTGAGATCGGATCTCAAGACGTCAAATACTCCATTGAGCGCACCACCAACCCCAAGACGGAAAGCCCAGGTGCCGGATTCTTTGACAGTATCAGCGGCATGGAGGCTTATAAAAAGGGCAAAGCCAAAGATGTCAAAGGCATAGTCGTGGTCGATCCGTTCACCGTCAAATTCACCCTGACGCGACCTGATGCGACTTTCCTGCACGCCATGGCCATCAACTTTGCCTCTGTGGTTCCCAAAGAAGCCGTCGAAAAAGCCGGTAAAGATTTTGGTAAAAAAGTGGTGGGAAGCGGTGCCTTCATGCTGGCTGAATGGAAACTGGGACAACAGTTAGTGCTCAAGCGCAACCCGGATTACTTCATGAAGGGTTTGCCCAAGCTAGATCAGATTACTTTCCAGGTGGGTCTTGAGCCCATGACCGCGTTACTCAAGCTTGAAAAGGGGGAAGCAGACTTTGCAGGGGACGGCATCCCGCCCGCGAAGTTTTTGCAGATACGTAACGATCCAAAGTACAAAAACATGATCATAGAAGGGGGACAACTCCAGACCGGTTATGTGACGATGAATGTGCAAATGAAGCCGTTTGACAAGCTTGAAGTTCGACAAGCCATCAACATGGCCATTGACAAGGCGCGCATCGTCAAAATCATCAACAATCGCGCGTTGGTTGCCAACCAGCCCCTGCCGCCCACCATGCCGGGCTACGACAAGGAGTACAAGGGTTACCCATACGACATTGTCAAAGCCAAAGAACTGCTCAAGCAAGCAGGTCTGGAGAAGGGCTTTGCGACCCAACTGTATGTGTACAACGTTGACCCCAACCCACGCATTGCACAGGCGATCCAGGAAGACCTGTCCAAGATCGGTATCAAAGTTGCTCTCAAGAATTTGGCCCAGGCCAACGTCATCGCTGCTGGTGGCAAGCCCATGACGGCACCCATGATCTGGTCCGGCGGCATGGCGTGGATCGCAGATTTTCCAGATCCATCCAATTTCTATGGTCCCATCTTGGGTTGTGCTGGAGCAACCGCAGGCGGATGGAATTGGTCTTGGTATTGCAACAAAGACCTTGACAAACGTGCACAGGAAGCTGACGCGATGTCCAGCCCGGCCAAAGCCGGTGAACGAGCGCAGCTATGGAAGGGCATTTTCACGGACATCATGAAAGACGCACCGTGGGCCCCGATCTTTAACGAACAGCGCTTCAGCATCCGCTCCAAGCGCCTCGGCGGGTCTGATGCATTGTTTGTTGATCCAGTGCGCATCCCGATCAACTATGACCATGTGTACATCAACAAGTAGGAGGCATCCATGAGCCTGACACCACACACCCACAGTTCCGGTTGCGGATGCCCTGCGCATACCATCCATCACGCTCAGAGCCATGTCGGCTGGAATAACGCGCTACCGCCTGTGCTACGTATCGAACCGGGTACGGCGGTCGAGTTCGAGGTTTACGAGGCCTCCGGTGGCCAGATTTCTGCTTCCTCAAAAGTAGAAGATGTCAGCACCCTGGATTTCGGACGCATCAACCCCGTCACGGGTCCGATCTTCATTGAGGGCGCTGAGCCTGGCGATGTCCTCAAGGTCACGCTTCAGTCTTTCCGTCCCTCAGGTTGGGGTTGGACTGCCAACATACCCGGCTTTGGTCTTCTTGCCGATGACTTCAAGGAACCGGCTTTGCATGTGTGGTCGTACGACCCCGCAAGTATGGCGCCTGCCATGTTCGGCAAATGGGGAAAGGTCCCCTTGAAGCCCTTCACCGGGACCATTGGCGTGGCGCCGGCCGAAGCTGGCTTGCATAGCATAGTGCCGCCGCGCCGGGTGGGCGGCAACATGGATGTGCGTGATATCTCAGCCGGTACAGAGCTCTATCTGCCGGTCGAAGTGGCTGGCGCACTGTTTTCAGTAGGCGACACGCATGCAGCGCAGGGCGATGGCGAGGTTTGTGGGACGGCGATTGAAAGCCCCATGAGTGTGGCACTGCAGTTTGAACTCATCAAGCAAACACCCTTGGCCTTTCCGCGTTTCAAAACACCTGGTCCTGTGACGCGGCACCTCGATGCCAAGGGCTACGAGGTCACCACGGGCATCGGGACTGACCTGATGCAGGCAGCCCGCCATGCGGTAAGTGGCATGATTGAATTGCTCTGTAACCGACATGGCATGCCTGCAGTCGAGGCATACATGTTGTGCAGTGTCTGCGGTGACTTGCGCATCAGTGAAATCGTGGATTTCCCGAACTGGGTTGTGTCGTTTTACTTTCCTTGTATCGTGTTCGATTGATCGTCATGAAAACAGAAAGCTACACGACCATTGCTGCGTTGCCTAGTCCAAGATGACTGCACTTCCAATGCGCGAGCCATTGTTTTCCGTTGATGATCTCGCCGTGAGCTTTGGACTCAACCCGGGTGCTGCAAGGGTGGTTGATGGGGTTTCGTTCTCGGTGGATTCAGGCCAAACGCTGGGCATCGTGGGCGAGTCTGGTTGTGGCAAAAGTGTGATGGCCATGTCTGCGATCCGGCTTCAAGCGACACCCCCAAGCCACATTGAAAGTGGGCGGATGAGACTGGATGAGCTTGACCTCATGTCCTTGTCCCGATCTGCGCTACGGGAAGTCTGGGGCAAGCGTATTGGTGTGGTTTTTCAAGATCCCATGACCAGTCTGAACCCAACTTTCACGATTGGGGATCAGCTTCGCGAAGCTGTCAGTCTGCACCAAAGACTGACGCGCTTACAACAAAACGAGTTGGTCTTGCACATGCTCAACCGGGTGGGTGTCAATGCACCAAAACGTCGGCTGTTGCAGTACCCGCATGAACTCTCAGGGGGACTGCGTCAACGTGTATTGATTGCCATGGCGCTGATTTGTAAACCTCAGTTGTTGATTGCTGATGAGCCCACAACAGCGTTGGATGTCACTCTTCAAGCACAGATTCTGGATTTATTGCGCAGCTTACGCGATGAGTTAGGAATGGCCATTGTCATCATCACGCATGATCTGGGCGTGGTTGCCAGTTTTTGTGACCGTGTGGCTGTCATGTATGCAGGACGAATCGTAGAAAGTGCCAGCGTTCGCACTCTTTACTCCGCTCCAAAGCATCCTTACACCTGTGGACTTTTTGCAGCGATTCCGCGTCTGTCAACGCCGCGCAGTGATCGATTGGCGGTCATTGATGGTCGAGTACCCGCTGCTGGAGACCGGCCCAGGGGTTGTGCATTTGGACCCAG
>JALNWC010000073.1 GCA_023231075.1 Rhodoferax sp. | reverse complement strand
CTGCTAGCACTTATTTGCCTGCCTTGAAGACCCGAACGGCAAAATAAATTTGTCACTTATGCACAAAAATGGATGAAAACTGAAATAAAAATATTTTCTTCTGCAGACGGGCTCTCAAAGCCACGACAACTACAAGTTATTGATTCATATAGGTTTAAAAATCTGCCTTTTTTCTAGGCAAGCCAAGCGAAGCCTTGAAAATCAAGGCATCGGAGCGCTTGCAGAGGCTTTATCAACAAAGTTATCCACAGAAAATATGGATGACTTGCAAAAGCTCTCAAAATCAAGGACTTAACGCTTTTTCCGCAGCTTCACTTGAACAAAATGCCACCGCCACCCATCCCTGGACATTGCTTGACACAGGTGCTGGTTCAGACGCCGGCGCACAGCCAGATGGCAGGTGCACTGAGTTATTGGAGCCCGACCCCCGTGCAACCGGGCACCCTGGTGCGGGTGCCGCTGGGACAACGTGAACTGCTGGGCGTGGTCTGGCCCAGCGAGTCGCCCGCCGCACCCGAAGTGGCACTGGATCCGGCCAAACTGCGCCCGATCACAGCCGCGCTGGATGCCTTGCCCCCGTTAAACCACCACTGGCGCGCCTTGATCAACTTCGCCGCCAGCTACTACCAACGCACGGCGGGCGAAGTGGCGCTGGCGGCCTTGCCGCCGCAACTGCGCGACATGAGCAGCGTTCAACTGGCGCGTCGGCTCAAAAAACGGGCCAAAGCGGCGGCAACGCCCGCCCGGCCGCCCCCCAGCCCAACGCATGATGCGACCAGCACGCCAACACCCGATGCGGACCCTGCCGCAGCCTCCGTGGTGCTGACCGCCGAGCAGCAGCAGGCCATCGATCAGTTTCACCAGCAGCCCGGACCCTTCCTGTTGTTTGGCGCTACCGGCAGCGGCAAAACCGAAGTCTTCATGCACTGCACTGCGGCGCTGCTGGCCGCATCGCCCGAGGCGCAGGCGCTGGTCATGGTGCCCGAGATCAACCTGACACCGCAACTCGAAGCGCGCTTCAAAGCCCGTTTTTGCGCCCGCTATGGCGACGCCGCCGTGGTCTCCCTGCACAGCGGCATGACCCCGGCACAACGCCTGAATAGCTGGCTGGCCGCCCACAGTGGCGCCGCCCGCGTGGTGCTGGGGACCCGCATGGCGGTATTTGCGTCAATGCCGCACCTGCAGTTGATCGTGGTGGACGAAGAACATGACCCGAGTTACAAAAGCGGCGAAGGCGCGCGCTACTCGGCACGTGACCTGGCCATCTACCGGGCTCGCCTCGAGGGCGCCAAGGTGATGCTGGGTTCGGCCACGCCGTCACTGGAGAGTTGGCACCACAGCCGCCCGGCAGCCGAGGGCGGACGCTACCTGCGCCTGGAGATGCCAAGCCGGGTTGGCCGCGGCCAGTTGCCGCTGGTGCGCCGGGTCGACATGAACCACCAGCCCAAGTCCTGCATCATCGCTGCGCCCCTGCTGGCCGCCATCGCCCAACGCGTCGCGCGGGGCGAGCAAAGCATGGTGTTTTTGAATCGGCGCGGCTACGCCCCGGTGCTGCAATGCAGCGACTGCGACTGGAAAAGCGAATGCCCCCATTGCAGCGCCTACCGGGTATTCCACAAGATAGACCGCACGCTGCGCTGCCACCACTGCGGCTTGAGCGAGCGCGTGCCGCGCGCCTGCCCCGCCTGCGGCAACTCCGACATCATGCCGCTGGGACGCGGTACCGAACGGCTGGAAGAACACCTGGCCGAATTGCTGGCAGACGTCCGGCGCCCGGACGGCCAGCCGGTGCGCATTGTGCGCATCGATGCCGACACCACGCGCCTCAAGGGCACGCTCGAATCGCAACTGGCGCAGGTGCACACGGGCGAGGTCGATGTGTTGGTGGGCACCCAGATGATTGCCAAAGGACATGACTTTCGCCGCATCACGCTGGTGGCCGCCGTGAACCCGGACAACGCCTTGTTTTCCAGCGATTTTCGCGCGCCCGAGCGTCTCTTCAGCCTGTTGATGCAGGCGGCCGGGCGGGCCGGGCGCGATGAAACGGTGGCCAATCAGAGTGAAATGTGGCTGCAGACTTTCCAGCCCGCACACCCCTTGTACGAGGCCCTCAAGCAACACGACTACCCGGCGTTTGCGGCGTCCCAATTGAAAGAGCGGCAACAAGCCGCCATGCCCCCGTTCAGCTTCCAGGCGCTGGTCCGGGCCGAAGCGCGCAGCCAGGAAGCCGCGCAAGGTTTCCTGAATCTGGCCAGCCAGGCCGCCGCCAGCGAAAGCGACATGGCGGCGCTGCTGGCGCAGCTCACGCTTTACCCGGCGGTGCCGATGAGCATGGCGCGCATTGCCAACGTTGAGCGTGCGCAAATGCTGGTGGAAAGCCCTTCGCGCACAGCCTTGCAGCGATTTTTAAGTGGCTGGCAAGCCGTGTTGCACCACACCCGCGCAGACCCCCGTTGCAAAGGGGTGATCCGCTGGGCCATCGATGTGGACCCGCTCAACATCTGAGCGGGCGAAGACAGCTGAACGGGTTCAGGCGGCGGCCTTGGTCGCCACGACCACCTGGAAGTTGTCAAAGAACGCCGTGTGACGCTCGCAACTGACACCGGGCATGGCCTGCAACTGCAGCACCGGGTCATGACTGTCCCACAGCGCCAGCCCATAGGGTTCAAACACCTTGAAATAGGTCCAGCTCAAGGTGCGCAGCAACCAGGAGCGGGGGCGATGAAACTCGCCCAGGTACAACTTGCCGCCGGGGGCCAGCACCCGCATGGCTTCGTTCAGGGCCTCTATTTTCAGATCGTGCGGCAACTCATGCAGCAGAAAAAACATCACGTTGGCTTGCACCGAGGCATCGGGCCGCTGCAGGGCCACCGCGTTATCCCGCAGGTACACCGTGTGGGCGGCGTAATCTCCGAGCTTGGTTCGCGCGTGGTCCAGCTCATTCTGGATGATGTCGGCAATCAGCACCTTGCGGGCACCGGACTTCACCGCGGCTTCGACCACACGGGGAATCACGTTGCCAAACGCACACGAAGTGATCAGGATCTGCTTGTCCTGCAAATCGTCGTGGCGCAGTCCATGGGCAATGATGGAAACCAGGCGTCCGTACTGGAACAACAAAATGGCCGAAATGATGGGCTGCCAGTCCACCAGGCGAATCAGCCGCATGTTGGAATAAATGGGATAGACGTGCGCTGCGTCGTGTGTCAACTGCCCCATGGCGCCGCGCATGAGCAGCGCACCGCGGGTCAGCGTGAAGAAAAACAAGGCGGTGCTGGCAAGAACCACCACCACGGTGAAGACGGTATAAGAAAACCAGGGAGACATTGCGTTCCTTCAAAGGTCGGGAGGTTCGAACCACCCGCAGAGTCAAAAATTACAAAGACAAATTACACGCCCCCGGGAAAACCCTGCATTGATCAGGATCAAAGTACAAACAGGCTTTGGCAAAAAAGCCGTGCCAGTCCCCTAGACCATCAGGGCGACAGCCAGTGAGAAAGTGAAGAACGCGGCGGCGGTAGACAGCAAAATGATGCGCGCAATACGTCCGTTGTCGGCACCCAGGCGCTCGGCCAACAGCGACACATTGCTGGCACTTGGCAGGGCTGCCGTCAGCACCATCACCGCCAGGACGAAGCGTGACAGCGGCAGCCCCAGACTGATCAGTGCGGACCCCACCAGCCACACCAGCAGCGGGTGCACAAACAGCTTGAACAGCGCCAAGGGCAAATAATCACGCAGCGCTGGCGACCTGGCATGACCCGCGCTGGCGAGCATTTGGGCACGCGCCAGCACCGCGCCAATGGTGAACAGTGCCACCGGCGAGGCCGCATCGGCCAGCAGGCCAAGGGTCTGCGTCACCGGCCCGGGCGGCGCCCAACCCATGACGGACACCAGCGCACCCAACATAATGGCCCACGGCAAGGGGTTGGCCAGCACCCCCTTGATCGCGCTCTTGAAGGCCTTGGCGGCCCCATGCTCGTCAGCACCGCCCAGGCGTGACAGGGCAATGCACAGCGAGGTGGTCACCAGCATGTCAATCACCATGGTCAGGATCACCGGACCGGCCGACTGCGCGCCCAGCAAGGCCACCATCAGCGGCACCCCCATGAAACCTGAATTGGGAAACACCGCCACCAGTGCCCCAAAGGACGCGTCGTTCCAGCCAAGGCGTGCTTTCAGGCTGAATGCCACGGTGAAAGCGACCCCGATCAACGCAGAGATCATCCAGGTGACCAAAACGCCGATATCGAGCAGTTGCCCAATCGGCGTGCTTGCGCCAAACCGGTACAGCATGCACGGCAAGGCAAAAAACAGCACGAAGCCGTTCAGGCCGGGAATGGCTTCCAGTGGCAACATGCGCCAGCGCGCGGCCAGGTAGCCGCACAGCACCAGCGCGAAAAACGGGAAGGTAATGACAAAAATTTGCAGCACGAAGGCATTTTCTCAGAGCGGGGCGTCCGGTTCGGTCTGGCGCATGAACGGCGCCACCAGCACCCCTCAACCAGGCCCGATCGCCACCGGCACCGTGCCCCCCAGCCGCGCGCCGTCGACGAACACGCTGAGGTCTCCTGCCGCCATGGCAACCCAGTCTTCATCAAGGGTCAGTGGCTCGGTGACCACAATCACCAGCCGATCCTCCGGGCTGTTGAGTTCGGCCAGATTGACGCTGACATCCTCGTCCTTGAGGTGCACCTCACGGAACGGATGGCCCCGCAGCACATAGTGCAGCTTGGTACTGGCATGGGCCCACAAAGCCTGGCCGTTGCTGAGTAAAAAATTGAAAGTGCCATGCCTGGCGATCTGCGGGACCAGCTCACGCAGGGTACAACTCAACTCGTCCACCGATGGCACATCGGCGTGCGATTTGGCCAGTTCCTGCATGAGCCAGCAAAACGCCAGTTCGCTGTCGGTGCTGCCCACCGGGTGAAAGCTGCCATGCAATCGGGGGGCATAATTTTTCAGGTCGCCGTTGTGGGCGAACACCCGGTTACGACCCCACAGCTCGCGCACAAACGAGTGGCAGTTTTCCAGTGATACCGCCCCCACGGTGGCCTTGCGCACATGCGCCACCACGTTGTGGCTCTTGATGGGGTAGCTTTTGAGCATGCGGGCAATGGGCGAGGTGGCTGCACTGGACTTGTCCACAAAATGGCGGATGCCCTTGCCAGGGCTGGCACAGTCGCTCTCAAAAAACGCGATACCCCAGCCGTCGGCGTGGTGATCGGTACCGCCGCCACGCCGCGAGAAGCCGGTAAAGCTCAGCGTCAGGCTGGCCGGCAGGTGGCTGTTCATCCCCAAAAGTTGACACATAAATCCCGGGCCTTGTCAAAAGACATCGCGGGCAATGAAACCAAAAGCACTATTATTCCGCATAAAGATAATGACAAGGCGCTTTGTGTCGGTCGGTAACGACTTCATTCGGCTACGTTGCCAGCGGCATTTCAATGTCCAACTGCCTGAATTGGCCGATTACCAGCAGGAAGGCCGCGACCTGGCAGCCTATCCAGAGGTTCTGACCACCTTGACCCGCCTATGGCCCGGTGAACAGGCACAAGCCTTCATGGACCGCTGCATTTTCCGCAAAGCTGCGCCCCAAACTCAAGCCGCCTTTGATCTGGCGGCTTGCCGCGACCTGCTGACCCTGCACGCGCTTGCAGAGGAGTTGGCCTTACCCATGACGGCACCCTGATCAACGGACCGTCAAGCCCGTTGAATCCATTGAACTTTTTCTTTGGCACTCGCTCTCAGAGAGTGCTAACATGACAACATCAAGCAAAATAAGGAGTTCTGGCATGTCTACTTACACTGGCGTTACTGGCAACCCCCTGTCCTTGGCAAACCCTTGGTCAGTGGTACCGGCCTTGGGCCATCTGGACGCCTACATCGCGGCCGTCAACCGCATGCCCATGCTGACCCTGGAGGAGGAGCAAAGCTACGCACGCAAACTGCGCCGGGACAATGACGTGGAGGCGGCGGGGCGCCTGGTGCTGTCCCACCTGCGGTTGGTGGTGTCGATTGCACGCCAGTACCTGGGCTATGGCTTGCCACACGGCGACCTGATCCAGGAGGGCAATGTCGGCCTGATGAAGGCCGTCAAACGCTTTGACCCGGACCAGGGCGTGCGCCTGGTGAGTTATGCCATGCACTGGATCAAGGCCGAAATTCACGAATACATCCTGAAAAACTGGCGCATGGTCAAGGTCGCCACCACCAAGGCGCAGCGCAAGTTGTTTTTCAACCTGCGCTCCATGAAGCAGCGTTACCAGAGTGACGATGCGGCAGCTGAGCTCGACACCCACCGCAACACCCTCAACGAGAGCCAGATTGATGCGATGGCCGCCGAGCTCCATGTCAAGCGCGAGGAAGTGATTGAAATGGAAGCGCGCCTGGCGGGCGGCGATGTCCTGCTTGACCCCAGCCCGTCAAAGGACGGCGAAGAGTCCTTCGGCCCGATTGCCTACCTCACCGATGCGGCACACGAACCCACCGCCATGCTGGAAGCACATCACCGCGACGTGCTGGCCAGCGACGGCATAGCCCAGGCGCTGGATGCGCTGGACGAGCGCAGTCGACATATTGTGGAAGAACGCTGGCTGAAAGTGAACGACGACAACAGCGGCGGCATGACGCTGCATGAACTGGCTGCGGTGTATGGCGTCAGCGCCGAGCGCATTCGCCAAATTGAAGTCGCCGCCATGAAAAAAATGAAAAAAACGCTGGTCGAATTTGCCTGAGCCGCGGCATCCGCCAACCGAGCCCTAATCTTGTCCAACTGCGCGAATTGTGTCGCGCCCGTGACGGTCCTTGGCACGGCCCACGTCGGTGTCCAGGGCACTGGACAACTTTTCGATGGCACTGATGAAGGCGCCCGCCATCTTGTCTGCCTCGGCGGTCACCGTGACCGGCTGGCGCCCCGCCAGACGGGCCTCAAGACGACAGCGCTTGTCGTTGACGGCAGATTTTCCAGCATCGATGTCGGTCAAGAAAACCTCCAGACGAGTGAGATAGTCCTTGAAACGGGACAGGCGGTCGGCCGCTTCGTCACGCACCCACTGTGCCAGACCCTCTCCGCCCTGGATGTGATCGTCCGTATTAACCTGAATTTGCATGCTATTTCTCCTGTGTTGAGTCCGATAACGGGCCCTTGATGAGCCATGAATGCGTATCACTTTACCCCAGGCCCGCCAGCCACACCATGAGGATGCGCAGGGTTTACACACAAGGCGCAAGGCATCAAGCGGACAGCCGGGACTTCAGGGCGCCGACGCGAGCAGTTGCCTGATGTCAGCCGCCGTCAGTTCAGGCTTGGTGCCGTAGCGGGTGAACAGCCGCAGCTTGCCCCGGGTGTCGTAGACATAACTGCCCGCCGTGTGGTCCATGGTGTAGCTGGTGGGGCTTGGGCCATCGACCTTTTTGTAATACACCTTGAAATCTTTGGCCAGCGCGGTCAACTGTTCGGGGGTGGGCACCAGTGCCAAAAAAGTGGGGTCAAAAGCGGCCATGTATTCCTTGAGCATTTCCGGCTTGTCGCGCTCGGGGTCAATGGTGACAAACAGGCCCTGGATGCGCGCACCCTCCTTGCCCAGCAACTGCTTGATTTGCGCCATCTCAAGCATGGAGGTGGGGCAGACGTCCGGGCACTGGGTGTAGCCAAAGAACACCATGACAATTTTGCCCTCGAAGTCTTTGAGCGTTCGGGCCTGCCCGTTGTGGTCCGTGAGCGCGAAGCCCTTGGCGTAATCGGCACCGGTGATGTCGATGGCCGTGAATTGGGGAGCATTGGGCGAGCAGGCGGTGAAAAAACCGGCAGCCCCCAGCAGCAAGGCGCAAGCCGTGATGGATGTGATGGCGGTGCGTTTGTTCATGCAGTCGATGATAAACCAGGCCGGGCGGAACCCCGGGCCGTCACAGGTAGTGGTCGACCAGCAGTGCGGCAAACAACAGACTCAGGTGGATCAGCGAAAAACGAAAGGTCTTGCGCGCCAGCAAGTCTGAATAGTCACGCCACAACCACCAGGCGTGCAAGATGAACCCGGCGTTCAGCACCACCGCGACCACCAGGTACAGCCAGGAACTCATGCCGTAGATGAAAGGCAGCAAACAGATCGCCAACAGAATGAAGGTGTAGAGCAGCACCATCAGCTGGGTGAATTCACTGCCGTGGGTCACAGGCAGCATCGGCAGGCCGGACTTGCGGTAGTCCTCCACCCGGTACAGGGCCAGCGCCCAGAAATGCGGCGGTGTCCACAGGAAAATGATCAAAAATAGAATGATGGCCTCGGGCCCCACGCTGCCTGCCATGGCAGCCCAACCCAGCACCGGCGGCATGGCCCCGGAGGCACCGCCAATCACAATGTTTTGCGGCGTCAGCGGCTTCAAAATGACCGTGTAAATCACCGCGTAGCCAATGAAGGTGGCAAACGTCAGCCACATGGTCAGCGGATTCACCGCAAAGTAGAGCAGCGCTGAACCCAGCGCGCACAGGGTGGCTGAAAAAAGCAGGGTTTGCCGGTCGCCAAGTTCCCCCTTGGCCGTGGGCCGCCAGGCGGTGCGCTTCATCTTGGCATCGATGTTTTTTTCGATGATGCAATTGAAAGCGGCCGCTGCCCCGGCGACCAGCCAGATGCCCAGACAGGCGACAGCCGCCACGCCGACCTCGCGCCAGGACGGCACGCCCGGCACCGCCAGCACCATGCCGATCAGGGCGCAAAAGACGATCAGCTGGACCACCCGCGGCTTGGTCAGTGCGTAATATTGGGCAAAGGCCGACACGGCGGCGGGTGGCAGCAGGGTGCTCATGGCAGCCCGCTCACTCGCGAGAGCGCACCCGGTCCGAATGAGGCCGCGGCAGGCGTTGCGGACGTCGCGCCGGCCAGGATCCAGGTCAGCATCAATACCAACGCAGCGGCCCCGCCGGTGTGCAGCAGCGCTGACAGGAGCGGCCAGTCCAGCACCACATTGCTCAAGCCGGTGGCCAGTTGCAGGCCGACCAGCGCCGCCAGGACTCGGCTATGGGCGCGCCAGGCGGCACGGCGATTGAGTTGCCAGGCCAGCAGCGCCAACACGGCCAGCACCAGGTAGGCCATCAGGCGATGCACGTAGTGGATGGCGGTCAGGGCGGAAAAGTCAATGGGCTCACCGGTGCCAGTCACGCCCAGATGGCGCCACAGCGCAAAGCCCTGGCTGAAATTCATCTCGGGCCACCAGCGGCCTTG
>JALNWC010000072.1 GCA_023231075.1 Rhodoferax sp. | reverse complement strand
GCCGGGACATTTTGAAAAGGCCATTTATTCTGGTGGGTTTCGCTGCCTTTGTGTTGCTGACCAGCTTGGCCCTGACCTCGTTCAACCGCGTCATCAAGGCGCTGGGTGCCCGCAACTGGCAGCGCTTGCACCGCGCCGTGTATGTTGTCGCCGGCCTGGCGATCTTGCATTTTTTCTGGATGCGCTCGGGCAAGAATGACTATGCGGAAGTAGCCGTGTACGCTGGCGTGCTGATGGCACTTCTGGGATGGCGGCTGTGGCGACTTTTGTATGAAAAGGCCTGAACTCCCTGACGCACCCGTCGTTCAGGTGATCAAGTGTTCCAGTCGCATCTGATCGGCATAACTTTCACGCTCGCGAATCAGGTGCGCCTGGGCGCCGTCCACCAGCACTTCGGCGGCGCGATTGCGGGTGTTGTAGTTGCTGGCCATGCTCATGCAGTAGGCGCCGGCAGACAACACCGCGAGCCGATCCCCTTGCTGAACGCTCAAGTCCCGGTCATGACCAATCCAGTCGCCGCTTTCACAAATGGGGCCGACCACTTCCCAGGTTTCCGGGGCCGTGGCGCGAGGTTTGAGCGGCACGATCTGGTGGTAGGCCTGGTACATGGCCGGACGTGGCAGGTCGTTCATGGCGGCATCGACAATGCAGAAATTCTTTTGTTCACCCGGTTTGAGGTACAGCACCTCGGTGACGCACACGCCTGCATTGCCCACCAACGAGCGGCCGGGTTCAATCATCAGCGCGCGCTGGCCGAAGCCGCGGGCGTCAAGCTTGTCCAACAGCTTGTGCCACAAGGCATCGGCTTGCGGCGGTGTTTCGCCGTTGTAGTCAATGCCAAGACCGCCACCCATGTCGATGTGGTGAATCGGAACGCCTGCGCGCTCGACAGCCTCGAGCAGGTCCAGCATGCGGTCCAGCGCATCCAGATAGGGCGTTTCCTGGGTAATTTGCGAGCCAATATGACAGTCAATGCCTTCGATGCGCAAGCCGGGCAAGGCCGCAGCGCGCTGGTAAGTCTGAACCACACGTTCATGGGCAATGCCAAACTTGTTATCTTTCAGCCCGGTGGAAATATAAGGGTGTGTCTGCGGGTCGACGTTGGGGTTGACGCGAATACTGACCGGGGCTTGCCGGCCCAGGCGCAAGGCCACCTCATTGAGCACCTCCAGTTCGGCTTCGCTCTCCACATTGAAGCAACCCACACCCGCCTCAAGAGCCGCGTGCATCTCCGCCCGGGTTTTTCCCACGCCCGAAAAAATGATGCGACGGGCAAGCCCCCCCGCGGCCAGGACGCGGCGCATTTCACCCAGAGAAACCACATCAAATCCGCATCCGGCCCTGGCAAACAATTGAATGACCGCCAGGGTCGAGTTGGCTTTCATGGCGTAGCAAATCTGCACCTGGCGCCCGGCGAAACCTTGTTGGTAGGCCGCCAGTGCCGCCAGCATCGAGGCCCTGGAGTAAACAAACAAGGGGGTTCCGTACTGCTGCGCCAGCGCGCTTAACGGGGTCTGTTCAACAAAGAGTTCGTCGCCAACATAAGCGATGTGGGGGTGGCCCGGTAAACGGTCGGAATGCATGGACGTCATGGCGCAGAGGCTGCGCTTGCGGGTTGGGGGGAGACTGGTAAAGTTGAACTGCCCGGCGCTGCCATTGGCGTTTTTCCGGCGGGGGGCAACAAACTCCCGGGCAGGCTGGCACGCTCTGCCGTGCCGGTTGGCGGCAAATAGAGAGGGCCCCGCTGGCCACAGGCCACCAAAGCCACCGTACTGGCACCAAGGGCAAAGCTGCGCACTAGAATTTGAGGAATTAACTGCATGGTGAAATTGTAATGACTGACTCCGAATTCATGGATCGCGCAGAGCGGGTACTCAAGGCCGTCGAGGCGAGTTGCGACCGCATCAACGATGAAACGACGGCCGATATCGACAACCAGCGCACCGGGGGCATGATTACCCTGGCCTTTGCCAACCACAGCCAGATCGTCATAAATTTGCAAAAACCATTGCATGAGATCTGGTTGGCGGCCAAAGGAGGCGGGTTCCACTACCAGTTTGATGGCCTCCAATGGTCAGACACCAAAGGTCAGGGCGAGTTTTTTGCGTCCTTGTCGCGCTACGCAACGGAGCAGGCAGGCCAGCCGCTCAGCTTCACCGCCTGAGCGGGGCGGCATGTTTTTTTCACCTTGTCATCTGAACAAGTCCAGGATTCTCCGCTTCTCGTCGGCTGGCGGCATGGGTATGACTTGTGGCTGATCCGGATTTTCGTCATGGGTCATGCCCAGACTGGAAATGCCTGAAGGACCTGCATATTCATCATAAAACCATTCGCCGCCCACGTTGACCACCCCCTCGGGCACGACTGGGTCCATCACCGGCACATTCTTCAAGGCCTGCGCCATGAACTCAATCCAGACCGGCAGACTCAAGCCCCCGCCGGTTTCACGGGCGCCAAGTTTTCTTGGCGTGTCATAGCCAATCCAGGTGACGGCCATCAAGCTCGGTTGGTAGCCTGCAAACCAGGCATCCAGTGAGTCATTGGTGGTACCTGTTTTCCCGTACAAGTCGGGGCGCTTGAGGCTGGCTTGGGCCGACGCCGCCGTCCCGGAGCGCGTGACCTCCTGCAGCAGGCTGCCCATGACAAAAGCATTGCGGGCATCAATGGTGCGCATGGACTCATCCAGAACCGGTGCCTGCATCTGGCTGAGCACGTTTCCTTTTTGGTCGGTGACGCGGCTAATCAGCCAGGGGTTGACCCGGTAACCACCGTTGGCGAAGACCGCGTAAGCGCTGGCCATTTGCATCGGCGTCACCGAACCTGCGCCCAAGGCCATGGTCAGGTAAGCCGGGTGCTTGTCGGGGTCAAAGCCAAAGCGGGTGATCCAGTCCTGGGCATTTTGCGCACCCACGGTCGCCAATATGCGGATGGAGATCATGTTCTTGGATTTGGCCAAACCGCGGCGCATGGTCATCGGGCCTTCAAACTTGCCGTCGTAATTTTTCGGCTCCCAGGGCTGGCCACCCGTCACGCCGGCATCAAAAAACAAGGGACTGTCGTTGATGACCGTGGCGGGCGTGATGCCATGTTCCAGCGCGGCTGAGTAGATGAATGGCTTGAAGCTTGAACCCGGCTGGCGCCAGGCTTGGGTCACGTGGTTGAACTTGTTTTTCTCAAAATCAAAGCCACCTACCATGGCCTTGATGGAACCGTCGCGCGGGTCCAGCGCCACAAAGGCGCCTTCCACCTCGGGCAACTGGGTGATGCTCCAGGTCTTTTTTGGGGTTTGCACGACCCGAATCACGGCACCTCTGCGAATCTTGATGTTGGCCGCGGCCTTGTCCGACAGGCCGGACTCGGCCGCTTTCAGTCCGTCGCCTGTGATTTCAATGGGCTCACCATTTTGCCGGATGGCCTGAATTTTCTTGGGCGAGGCTTCCAGGACGACGGCCGACATCACGTCGCCGTTGTCCGGATGCTCCTGCAAAACCTCGTCAATCACGTCGTCCATGGCTTGCGGGTCGCCGGGCAGGCTGACAAACTTCTCCGGTCCCCGGTAAAACTGACGTAGCTCATAGTTCATGATGCCGCGGCGCAGAGCCTTGTAAGCCGTGTCCTGTTGATCGGCATTGAGCGTGGTGTACACGTTCAGGCCGCGGGTGTAAGTGGCATCACCATACTGGGCAAACATCAGCTGACGCACGGTTTCCGCGACAAATTCGGCATGAATGCGGGTGTTGTCCGAGTTCGATTTGACGGTCAGTGGTTCCAGTTTGGCGGCATCGGCCTGCTCCGGCGTGATGAAACCGTTGACCAGCATCCGTTCAATGATGTAGAGCTGACGTGATCTGGCGCGTTTGGGGTTGTTGATGGGGTTGTACGCCGACGGTGCTTTTGGCAAGCCCGCCAGCATGGCCGCTTCGGCCACGGTGAGGTTTTGCAGCGACTTGCCAAAATAGGACTCTGCAGCCGCCGCAAAGCCATAAGCGCGATTGCCCAGGAAAATCTGATTCATGTAAATTTCAAGAATCTGGTCTTTGCTGAGCAAATGCTCGAGTTTGAAGGTCAACAGGATTTCGTAAATTTTGCGCGTGTAGGTTTTTTCGGAGGTCAGGTACACATTGCGCGCAACTTGCATCGTGATGGTCGATGCGCCTTGACTCTTGATGCGCCCCAGGTTGGCCAGCGCCGCACGCAAAATACCCTTGTAGTCCACGCCACCATGTTCGTAAAAGCGTGCATCCTCGATCGCCAGAACCGCGTCCTTCATCACCTTCGGAATATCCTTGATGGGCGTGAGATGACGCCGCTCTTCGCCAAATTCCCCGATCAATTTACCTTCAGCAGAGTAGACACGCAAGGGCAGTTTGGGGCGGTAATCGGACAAATCTGAAATATCGGGCAAATTGGGGAACGCGACAGCCATGGCCATGCCGGCCAACAGCACCAGCGTTGCCACACCGGCCAGCATCAGCCCAGCGGTCCAGATGCCGAGCCGGATCAACCAGTGCCATCTGGTTTTCTTGGGTTTTTCTGTGGTTGACGCTGATTTAGGCACGGTGTTGGGAGAAGGGTCGGTCATAAAAAAACTGGTGATGGAATGGGGTCATTATAAAAATCAGAAAAATGCCGCGCGGAGCTTTTCATCCGGAAGGCGTGTGGCCACTGATGAATTGCGATGTATCGGCAAAATTAGCGCAACAGTGCGCTGATGCCTCTCGATTTTGCGTCTATATTTGACAACATTCCCGCTCGTTTAAAAACGGAAATTTCTTTGCGGCACCTGGGGCTAGCTGATAGTATTCACGCGGTTTCTTAATCATTGCGTAAGTTTGTGTATCTTGTTCAAGGGAATGTGTTGATTTCGTTGAGATCATTGTTTGGCCAACAACTTGCGCCGATGCTGGGTTTGGATATCAGCGCATCCAGCGTCAAGCTTGTCGAATTGGGGCAGGATAAATCCGGCAATTTGGTTCTGGCGTGCTGTGCCATCTTGCCTCTTGAGCGTGGCTGGATCAACGACGGCAACATTGAAAAATTCGATGAAGTAGCCGATGCGCTCAAACGCCTGATCAGGAAGAGCGGCACCAAGACCAAAAACGTGGCCATGGCCTTGCCGCCGTCGGCAGTGATCACCAAAAAAATTGTCTTGCCGGGTGGCATGACAGATCATGATCTCGAGATGCAAGTCGAGTCCGAGGCCAATCAGTACATCCCCTTCCCGCTGGATGAAGTCAGTCTTGATTTTTGTATTTTGGGACCCAGTGCCAATGCCTTGGGTGATGTGGACGTCCTGATTGCGGCCTCGCGGCGGGAAAAAGTGCAGGACTTGCAGGGTCTGGCTGAAGCCGCAGGGCTCAAGCCCGTGATTGTCGATGTGAAGTCCTATGCGTCGCGCCTGGCAGCAAGTCGCTTGATTGCCAGCATGCCAGACCATTCCGCAGATCGCATCGTTGCCCTGTTTGAAGTGGGTTCGTTGACCACCAGTATGCAGGTGATTCGCAATGACGAAGTTTTGTATGACCGGGATCAGGCATTTGGTGGGGCGCAGTTGACCCAGTTGATTGTTCGCCAGTATGGATTTTCTCCAGAAGAAGCCGAAACCAAGAAATGTAGCGGCGAGCTGCCGGATGATTACCGGTCAACGGTGTTGCAGCCATTTGTTGAGAGTCTGGTGCAGGAAATTGGCCGTGCGCTTCAGTTCTTTTTTACCAGCACCACGCATAACAAGGTGGATTTGGTCATGCTGGCCGGGGGCTCAGCCAGTTTGCCAGGCTTGACGACCACGGTGACCAAACAATCCGGCTTCCCCTGCATGGTCGCCAATCCGTTTGAGGGGATGCACTTCGCCGCGGACCTTGGGCAGAAAAAAATGCTGGCTGAGGCGCCTTCGTACCTCACGGCCTGTGGTCTGGCTTTGCGGAGGTTTTCGAAGTGATCCTGATCAACCTGCTTCCGCATCGGGAGATTGCCCGCAAACGCCGGAAAGAATGGTTCAATGTCAGCCTTGGTTTGTCAGTCTTTGTGGGCGGACTCGTGGCTGGTCTGATTTTTCTGTGGTTTCAGTCACAAATTTCAACACAGCAAGATCAAAACCAGTTGCTGCAGAGTGAAATCGGCAAATTTGATCTTCAGATCAAGGAAATCGCGGGGTTGGAGGGCGAAATTGCGGCCTTGTTGGCGCGTCAGCAAGCCGTCGAAAATTTGCAGGCTGACCGTAACATGCCGGTCCATCTTTTGACGGAACTGGTTCAGCAATTGCCCGATGGCGTCTATATCAGTTCATTGCGGCAAGACGGGCAAAATGTGGCTTTGCAAGGTGTTGCGCAGTCGAACGAACGGGTGTCGGAATTGCTGCGCAATCTGGCCAATCACTCGCCCTGGTTTTCCCGCCCTGAATTGGTCGAAATTGTGGCCGGTTCGGTCAATTTAAGCCCGCGCGATGTGCGCCGCGTGTCAAACTTCCAGATTCGGGTCAAGCTGGTGCGTGCCACTGAGGCCCGGCAGAAGCCTGCCTCAGGCGCTTCGGCCACCGCGGCACCTGCGGCGAGTCGGTAACAGGTGGGCATGATGGCCAAGCAATTAAAAATCGACATTAATTTTCAGGAGAAACTGGAGGCGATTGCTTCCCAGTTTCGTAATCTGGACACCAAAGATCCGTCGGGCTGGCCGATGCTGCCTCGCTTTTCGGTATTTCTGGGTTTGGCCGTTGCCTGCATTGTCGCCTTGTGGTTTGTCTGGCTCAGTGATATCAAGGCAGAGTTGACCCAGGCGCAGGCCACCGAGACCACGCTGCGTGAAGAGTACAAGATCAAGTTGGCCAAGGCGGTCAATCTGGATGCGCTCAAAAAGCAGCGCGAGCAAGTCCAGCAATACGTCACTCAGCTCGAAAAGCAATTGCCCAGCAAGGCCGAGATGGACGCCTTGCTGTCGGACATCAACCAGGCAGGCTTGGGGCGAAGTCTGCAATTCGAGCTGTTCAGGCCGGGTCAGGTGGGCATCAATGATTACTATGCCGAACTGCCTATCGCGCTCAAGATCACAGGGCGTTACCACGACATGGGCGCATTTGCCGCCGATATCGCCAACCTGTCGCGCATCGTCACGCTCAATAATCTGGCGATCACCTCCGTCAAAGACGGCGCGCTGACCCTGGACGCCACCGCCAAAACCTTCCGCTATCTTGATGGCACTGAAATCAGTGCCCAGCGTAAAGCGGCTCCCAAGTCGGCCAAATCATCATGATGACCTTGAGAATTGCCGTCTTATTGTGGATTGCAGCGATGTTGACGGCGTGCGGAGCGTCGTCAGGCGATGAATTGCGCCAGTGGATGGCTGACCAGAAGGCGCAAGCGCAGCCCAAAATCAAGCCGATTGCCGAACCCAAGCAGTTCAAACCTGAAAACTACACCTTTGCCAACGAGGCTGACCCCTTCAGCAAGCTCAAACTCACTCAGGCGCTTGGCAAAGAGGCCAACCTGGCCGCCTCCAACGGCGCCTTGATCGGGCCCGAATTGAAACGGCGCAAGGAACCTCTGGAGGAGTTCCCCCTGGACAGCATGACTTTGGTGGGTAGCATGGTGCAGAACCAAAAACCGGTTGCCCTGGTGAAGGTCGGGCCCTTGCTGTATCAGGTCCGTCCCGGTGACTATCTCGGTCAAAACTATGGTCGAGTCGTCAAAATTGTTGAAAATGAAGTCACTTTGCGTGAAATTGTGCAAGATACAGTCGGTGAGTGGATTGAACGCCCAGCCAGTCTGCCGTTGCAGGAGAGGTCAAAATGAAAAATAAGCCTATTGGTTCGGGTGCACGCTGGTGGCATCAGCTCGGTTTGGGTCTGGGCTTGCTGCTGACGGCCGCCCTGGCGCAGGCCCAGGTGGCTATTGAATCGGTATCGGGGTCACTGCAAAGTGGGGTTGAAGTCGTCAAGATTGACTTGAGCGAAGTACTTGGTGCCATGCCTGCAGGTTTTTTGATTCAGTCACCGGCACGTATCGCGCTCGATTTTCCCGACGTCATCAGTGCCATCGGTCGCTCGACAATTGAAGTCAACCAAGGTAATTTGACATCCGTCAGCGTGGTGCAGGCGGGTAGCCGCACTCGGGTGGTGATCAACCTCAGACAATCAACCACCTACACCACCCAATGGCAGGGCAAGTCGCTGCTGGTCGTGCTGGACGCCGTGGCCGGTTCGGCGCCCGTGCCGGCCGCTCAGGTGTTTGCTGAAACTCAGTCCCGCGGCGTTTTGCCGCTGCGCGACCTTGATTTCAGGCGTGGAGAGGGCGGTTCAGGTCGGGTGGTCGTGTCCTTGCCCAACAGCCAGGTCGGTGTGGACATACGGCAGCAGGGCCAATTGCTGGTGGTCGAATTCATGAAGACCTCGTTGCCAGAGGGCATGCGCCGTCGCCTGGATGTCAATGACTTCGGTACCCCTGTCAAGACCATCACCACCACCCAGTCGGGTGACCGGGTGCGCATGGTCATCGAGCCGCAAGGGGTGTGGGAACACAGTGCTTATCAGACGGACGAGCAGTTTGTGTTGGAAGTCAAGCCTGTCAAGCTAGATACCACCAAGCTCACGCAAGGACCAGGCTTTAGCGGTGAAAAGTTGTCGCTGAACTTCCAGAATATTGACGTGCGCGCGCTGTTGCAGGTGATTGCCGACTTCACCAAATTCAACGTCGTCACCTCGGATTCCGTCACCGGCACAGTCACCCTGCGTTTGCAGGACGTGCCGTGGGATCAGGCGCTTGACATTATTTTGCAAGCCAAGGGCCTGGGCGTGCGCAAAACCGGAAACGTGCTTTGGATTGCGCCTCAAGAAGAAATTTCCGCCAAGGAAAAGCTGGCGTTGGAATCAAAAGCAGTGGTTCTTAGCCTGGAGCCAGTGCGGACGCAATCCTTCAAATTGAGTTATGCCAAGGCAAAGGATGTGGCGGTTCAGCTTGCAGCGACAGCAGCGGGAACGGGCGTCAATGCAAATTCTTCCCGAGTGCTGAGTCCGCGCGGCAGTGCCGTCGCCGAACCCCGTACCAATCAATTGTTTGTCACGGATGTGCCAAGCAAGCTGGAAGAAGTACAACAGATGATTACCAAATTGGACATTCCTGTGCGACAAGTGCTCATCGAGGCACGCATCGTGGAAGCCTCCGATTCCTTCGGCCGCTCGCTCGGGGTCAAGTTGGGCAGTGCTGATCTGCGCGCCCAGCAAGGCGGCGACGGCGGCTATGCCATTGGCGGCGGTAATACTCGTGTTGCTTTTGGCACCAATTACGGCAACGCAGTGGCATCCAGTGGTGCCGGTGGCACCG
>JALNWC010000071.1 GCA_023231075.1 Rhodoferax sp. | reverse complement strand
GTGGGAACTGGCTAACGGGAAACCCCTGGAGGGTTTGCCGACTGCAACGGGTGCGTACACACCTCTCTTCGATCCTGAAAAATTCGTCACCGGACCAACACATCGTGATGCCCGCTGGCGTGTCGACTTCAACGGTCTGGGCTCACCCGGCTATTGCCCAACCCCATGAAGCGCCATGGGGAACGGTATCTTCAGGTTTTACAAACGTTTTCCAAGCCATCCAGAGCGCTTTGGCAGGTCACGGCCATAGATGATGTCCGGATTGATGCGGTGTTCAAGGGCGACCCGGAAATCTATCGGTACTGGGATGCCACTGACTGTGTAGCCTTTAGCCTGCAAATGGCATCAGAAGCACTGGATCATGACTTGCGTGATGAGAGCGCGTTTTTGCACCGCTTTGATCTTGTTTACAAAGCGATCAACGACGCATTGGACATGAACAATAACGACCTGATTCTGCTGGTGCGTTCATGCCTGCAAAACGAAGGCAAGCTCTCTACCAACCGCCAGAAACAATTGATTGCGAAAGGCCACCCTGCGGCCCTGCTCGAACAAGCACAGCAAATCGTCACGGCAACGCTGGACGTGATGGCGCACGATCTTTAAGCCGTCGATATCAGGTGCCCAAGGCGGATAAATTTGTTTCAAATATCGTTTCATCATCTTGTCAAAGAAGATAATATCCTCGAATGTAGAACTAATTTTTAACGGTTTTTATATCGTTTCATTGTGGCAGCAGACATCATCATGACATTACGCCTGCACGGGCGCCTGCAGGCTGGCCAACTCCTCAAGGCGCTCGGGGTCAGCCGTGCCACGATGATGCGCATGGCTCAAGCCGCCGGCGACCAGCTCATCGTGCGTGGCAGCGCCCGGCGAACCACCTACGCAGCCCGCCGCACGCTGCGCGGCTCCCTCGCGCCGTTGCCGCTGTACCACGTAGACGAACGCGGGGACGTGCAGGAAATCGCCCGCCTGGACCTGACCTACCCGGACGGCTGCGCCGTCGAGTTTCTCGCAGACTTCGGCTGGCCGCTTGACGAAGACATGCAGGCGGGCTGGTTCGACGGCCTGCCCTACCCGCTCCATGACATGCGGCCGCAGGGTTTCCTCGGCCGCAACTTCGCGCGCCATCACGCCGAGATGCTGCAGGTTCCCGTGAACCCGACCGACTGGACCGACGACCATGCCCTGCATGCGATGTCGCTGCTGGGTGCCGACCTGCCGGGCAACCTCATCGTCGGCGAAACGGCTTGTCGCCAATGGCTAGAGCGGCTGCAGGCGGCGCGCCTGGGCCGCGGCGATGCGCCGGTGCCTGAGCATGAGGTGGATCGGGTTTACGCCAGCCTGGCCGAAACCGCCATGGCCCAAGGCGTCGTGGGCTCCTCGGCTGGTGGCGAGTTCCCCAAATTCACCGCCGTGCGCCAATTCAGCGACGGACGGGTGCAGCACGTGCTGGTCAAGTTTTCAGGCTCCGACGACTCGACGGGCACGCAGCGCTGGGCCGACCTGCTGGTGTGCGAACACCTGGCAAGCGTCACCCTGTCGGCGCACCTTGGCATAAGCGCGGCAGCCTCGCGCATTCGCCGCAGTGGCGGGCGCACTTACCTTGAAGTCGAGCGCTTCGACCGGCACGGCCTGCTGGGTCGCTCGGGGTTGACGTCCTGGGCTTCGCTGAACGCCGCGCTATTCGGTCTGGCCGGTGTGCCCTGGACCGAGGCTGCCCGGCAGGTGACCGCGCGCGGCTGGTTGTCAGAACCCGACACCCGGAACATCGCGCTGCTGTGGCACTTCGGCCAGCTCATCGGCAACACGGACATGCACGAGGGCAACCTGTCTTTTCAGCCCAACGCCCGGGACGGCCAGGCGGGGCTGCGGCTGTCGCCGGCCTACGACATGTTGCCCATGCTCTACGCGCCGGCGCGCGGTGTCGAGCTTCCCGCCCGCAGCTTTGAGCCCAAACTGCCGCTTCCGGCGCAGCGCGAGGACTGGGACCGCGCGGCGCACGCGGCCACCGCGTTCTGGCAGACGGCCGCAGCCGACAAACGCATCAGCACCAGCTTTCGGACCCTCTGCGCCCATAACGCAGCGGTGCTGCTCAGGCTGATGTCGCGTTGACCGCTGAGCCCGATAGTCGTCCTCAACGGCCACGCTCAGAAACTCAGCTACGAACTCCGGGCCTTGAGCTTGAAGATTAGATTTTGTTTACAAAGCGATCAACGACGCATTGGACATGAACAATAACGACCTGGTTCTGCTGGTGCGCTCATGCCATGCTGACGAAGTAATCTCGACACTGTCGCAGCGCACAATCATCAACCAGAACTCAAGGCCCCCTGCTTTTTCGACGTGATCGTCAAGAGGTGATGGCTATTCTTTCTTTTTATTAAGCGCTGCAACCTTATCGAGCAGTTGTCGCGTCGGTTTGGCGACGACCAGCTTATTGATAGCGTCGTAGCTTGCACGATCCACAACGTTGCGGGTGATCAAGTGCGCCTTGCTGCCGTAGGGCCGGCCTGCAATGATTTTTTCGGCCTGGCTGTCACCGATGCCAGGCAGGGTCTTGAGTTCTTTCTTTTTGGCGCTGTTGATGTCAATCAATTTAACCTTGGGTGCAGCGACAACTTTTGCGGACTTGCTGCTTGCTGTACTGCTGGTCGCCTCGCTGGCGGTGGTTTGCCGTGCCACGGCCTTGTCAGTTGCTGCAGCAGACAGACTGGGGGATAGAAACACCGCAAGGGTGATCATGGTTGTGTTGATAATGCCGAATTTCATGAAATTTTCCTGAGAAATTGAAAAACCCGAAAGCGTTGCCGCTTCCGGGTTATTTTAGGTTTGAGGGAAACATGTTGTCACTGACCGCCGTAATGGAGCCACATGCTGCCACCTTCAGAGGGTTTGGCTAGAGCAGCGAATTGCTGTTATTTCATGTGAACTGCCTTGATGTCGGCAACCTTGCCGCTGGCATGGCAGACCATGCAGGTTTCAACTTTGGCAAAACCCTTGGTACGGTCGCCGGTGCCGCTAACAGAAACAGTGGAAACCGGCTTGTAAAGCGTGCCACCGTTCAACTGCATGTGCGAAACAGCCAAAGCAGTGTCATGGCAACCGAAGCAGCTGGACGAAACCGGCGAAGACACCAGGTTGTCAGTCCGGTAATCAACCTGGCCCAGACCCAGCCTCGTAACCCATGGCGACAAGCCAATGGACGCAATTCCTGTGGGATTGGTTGTACTGTCATTTAGCATGTTGCCACTTGCTTCTGTAGTCCACACCAGATTGGGCAGGGCAGCAGCACTGGCTGCGGCACTGAAGTCATAGCTGCCTGCAACGTGGCACTGCTCGCAACGGTTCAAAATACCAGGATAGGTGACTTCCGCAAAGCCAGTCGGGTTTGCAGCTGTTGCTTCATAGGTAAAGTCTTCGGCGCGCATTTTTGACGCATGGATCGAGTGCACCATATTCTTGGCGCTGACCGACCAGCCGCCACCGAAACTGTAAGTCGCACCAACGTGGCCCGTGGTTCTGACCGGATCGTGGCACAGTGCGCAAGCTTGACCGTCGTTGCGGGCACCGGCGTGGAACGATGGACCAACACCCAACTGACCGTGGCAGCTATTGCACTTGTCACCATCGACCACGGTGCGACGCGCTGTGGAACCGGCTGCAGTCATCGTGACAAACTTGGACTCACGCAGCCGGATACCCTTCGGATAAGCCGGCAGATTCAGCTGCACGAAGCCGTTGTAACCGACACCCAGTGCCGCCGTGACCATCTTGGCGTCATCGGGGATGATCTTAGCCAGGGTTGCGGTGTAATAGCCATCGGCGTCCGGGCCGGTTTGGGTACCGCCGATGCCATCCCGAAGACTCTTGACGGGGGTGCCGCCACCGAGGTCCAAAGCCAGCCAGTCAGCAGGCTCAGCAATGCCATCCCGGGGAGTCGAATGCACCGCCATGATGTTGGGCGAGCCATCGACGCCATCCATCAGAAAGCCTGTGGCGTTGAACGTCACCGGTGTGCCATCCTTGGTGATGCGATAGACGACGGTGATCTTCTTGGCACCTGCGGCACCCGAAACGGTCGCCGACTTGATTTCCATGCCAATCTTGTAGACGCCGGCCGGCAGATTCAATTGCGATGCCAGAGGAATGGCGGGACCTTGACCAGAGGGATAACCCACAGTTGGTGTATCAGCAGCTGTGTTGAGCGGGTAACCGCCACGGCCATTGGCGCCAGTCGGATCAACCGTGACGTGGTAAACCGGAATGCTTGCGGCGTCATGGCACAGGACACAGGTTTTGTCGTCGGTTTTTGCACCACCGATGTGGCCCACGGTGGAGCCAGACAAAGTCGTGCCGGCGCCGGTTTTGAAGTCAATGCCATCATGGCAAGAACTGCAAGCCAGCAAGCTGGGGACATTCTTCCAGTTATCGCCTTGGGCCGTCTTGTTAACTGCATTGGCAGAACCATCGTGGCATTTGACGCAGTTGGTCACCGGCTGGGGGTATGTAATTTCGTTGAATTTGACGCCAGCATAGTCATAGCCAGTTTTTATCAACTCTTTGCCCATGTGGATTTTATGGACGGCTGTCGGGAAGTCGCCAACCGCTTTGCCATCAATCCTGTAAGTACTGCCTGTATAGGCATTCCCACTTGCCACCGAGTCAGATCTAGCGTACTTGCGCTGATCGGTATGACAGACGACGCAGTATTGCGGATCCTGGCGGCTACCGCCATGGAATTCGAACTTGCTGTGACATGAAACACAAGCCGCCATGGAGGTGACGTTACGCTGCACATCGGTGGCTGCCAGTGTCTTGCCGGTGGCAGGAATAAAGTCATAAATCGCGTTGACCGGATTTTTCATGGGTACGCCGGCAACAACTTGCACCGCATTGGCAGTGTTCGTACCAGTGCCGGGAGCGTTGCCTGAAATGGCGACGGTCACACGATGGGTGAGTGTTGGATCGTAAGTAAGATCACCCAGATCGGCCAGCACATTGGGTGCAGTCACGGTCATGGCGGCGACGTCTGCCTTGACTTTGGTGATGTCACGGTAGAAGGTGTATTTGTAGCTACCGTCACCGTTATCAACCAGCGTACCGGTATTGTCGGTGCTGGGGCGAGTGGGGGCTGCGGCGGTAATGGCTCCCGTCGTAGCGTTCTTGGTGGGTACCGTGGTCACAACATAGCTGACCCATTTGCTGGGGCTTCCATTGGCGCCCGGTACCAGCTTGGCAATTGAGAAGGCCAGGTTCGTGTAGCCTGGCAAAGTAGCAGTTGCGCTTTGTGACGTACTGCCGAGACCAACAACCGGGTTGCCCGCAGCGTCAGTGACCTTGAAGGAAACGACCGGTGGGCTGGCAATGGTGACACCTGTCACGGTGCCAGTGAAATTGGAAGCTGCCCATTGATCAGAGGTCAGCGCCGCAACTTCGACGGTGGCTGTGGCATCCACGCCCGGGGTACCGGTGGCACCCGTAGCACCCGTCGCGCCGGTAGCGCCAGGCGCGCCATCGTCACCACCGCCGCAGCCGGCCAGGGCCGCCACGGCAAGCAGGCTTACCGCAGCAAACCTGGTCCAAGGGGAGGAAGATTTGGTCTTCCTTGCGAATTCGACATGTTTCACGTGAGCCTCCTTAGGCGTTGACTTGGGAAGGCCTCATTATCAATTTACCAAAGCTTTACACAAGCGAAGCCTCGTCTTTAAACTGCCAAACATTTGCGTTAGATCAATCTTTTTCCGATTAGTCCCTTGGGCTTGTACGGGTTTGCCAAAGCGCGGACTGGCCGCCTTAAACATCACTGATTAGCGATGAACTTATGTACGTGCACAGGCAAAAAAAGAAACCCCGCTGGCGTTAACCAAGGGGGTTCCCATCTGCCTCCAACTCAGCCCGAAAGCACCAACCCGCGCCTGTCCGGCACGGCTGCGGGCGGTGCCGACTTACTTCAGTTCGTAAATATAGGTCACACCAATGTAGCTGACGCTTTGATCTGCATTTTGGGTCACGGTGGTCCCGTCAGAGTAACGGTAAGGCACGCCGTTGTAGGACCAGGCCCAGTCGTTGTAGCTGGATTTCTGATAAATCAAATCAACCCGCACGGCCGACTTTTTGTCGAGCGCATAGCTGCCAAACAATTTGAGTGCGGTTTGACGGAAGGTGATGTCCGGCAAACCGCCACTGGCTGCCAGCGATGCGGCGCTGTAGGCACTCGCGCTGCTGTCGAGTCCCTGGGTGTATTCGCTGGTGTCGTCCACATAAGACAGGGTGCCGCCCACTTGCAGCTGGCTGGTGGGTTTGCCCGTAAAGCCCAGGCCGATGCTGGCGCTGGTGTTCTCAAAACTCATCACATAACCGGCATAGCGGGTCTGGTTGAAGGTTTGCTGCCCGCGCGACAGGTAGCCGTTGAGCGCCCACCTGGATGACAGCGCATAGGCCCAATCCAGGTTGAGCTGGTTCATGCGGGTGTCGCGCAGACCATAGACACTGGGGGTGTCGTACTCGTCGGTGCCATGCTCGGCACTGAACTGCAGCGACAGGTCTTTGTTGGGCGTCCAGTCGGCTTGCAGTTTGACTTTGTCGCGCTGGCGGTCGGCCAGCGTGGGCATGAAGACGGCCGTTGCAAAGGAGGGATCATTGGCACTGACTTCCGTCACACCCAGGCCGGCATTGTCCTTGAGCCAACCCGAGCCATCGCGCTCGCTGCTGGACAGGCTGATGGCGCCGCTCATGTTTTCTGACATGCGACGCCGCAGTTCCGCGCGTACCGTGGTCTCGTTGGTCTCCTGACGCAATGCACTGGTGCCGGCAATGGCGCTGGTGGCGGTGAACTCGCCACGGTCAATGGCTTCATAGTCAACGCCCACGGTGCCGCGGTAGTCAGGGTTGAACTGCCAGCCGGCCTGCATTTTTGCAGCGGTCTTGCGGTTGGACAGGCTGCGGTTGGTATAGGCCAGGCTGCCGCCCACACTGTCCAGGTTGTAATACGCAATGGGCGTTTTGTCGTCTTTGTCCTGGTAACGCACATTGGCCAACAGCGACAGCTTGGGCATCGGGCGCGAGCTGATGCCGAACTGCACCAGCTTGGTTTTAACCTCGCCATCCAGATTGGTGAGCCCGGTGCGGCTGGGAGAACTGAAACCGTCGTCCTGCGACGCGGTGCTGTAGGCCAGCTTGAAATTGGCGCGGGTTTTGTCGGTGAAGTCGTAGTTGCCGCTCAGGTCGAGTTGGTGCGCCTGGTTGTCGGGCGACAAGGCCACAGACTGGTTCAGGTAGCCCAGCAAGCTGGCAGAGGCTGGCAACAATGTGCCCACCGGGTCGTACAAACTGCCACTGACGCTCGGGTTGAGCGAAGTGTTGTCATTGCGGTAGAACGAGCCGTAGTAGCCCACACTGAAGCGCAATTTTTCAAGCGCGTAGCTCAGACGCGCTTCAAGCTGGCTGTGGTTGGCGTCGATGGGCTCGGGCAGCATCAGGCTGGCCCAGCCGATGCTGGTGGCGGTGCCACCCAGGCAAGCGGGGTCAAGCGCGGTGGCGCAGTTGAAACCGATGCCGAACAGGCGGGAACCCTCTTTCTTTTCAGTCTTGAGGTCAACCGCCAACTGCATGCGCGGGCTGATGATTTTGGTGTAGCCCACGCCCAGTTTGGTGCGTTTGGTCTGCAAATCGACATTGGCGCCGGTGCCCGCTGGCAAGGCCACGACGACCGGCGTGGTGGAGCCGAGGTTCAGCAGACCGGTGTTGACCTGGTTGGGCTCATTGCGCACCAACTCGCCATACTCCGCCGTGAGCTTCCATTCGCCCGGTTTTTTCCAGACCAGGTTCAACTCGCGCGTGTCGCCCAGCAAGTCATAGCCCTGAAAATCGACCCAGTCGCCGGTCTCGTCCTGGCGCAGGCTGTAATCGATGTCCAGCATGGCGGCAACACTGTTGTCCTTGTCGATACCACGGTATTGATTGAACAGGGCGCGCTCAGCACCTTTGTCGGCAAACACACCCAAACCGCCGGCAATGGTGGTTTCGGCCGGGCTTTGGGCGTGTGCGGGGAACAAGGCTGCGCAGGCTGCCAGGGCCAGTGCGGTGCGCTGAAAAGTAAACATGGAATGGGGCCTGATCATGATGGGTCTCCGTGCTTCAGCGCATCAACGGGTTGGTGCTTGATGGACTGTTGGAACCGTGAACCTGCGTGTGGCAGTTCATGCAACTGCGGCCCTGCCACAGGTTGACGACGTTCTTGCCACTGGACAAACTGGTCACCTGGGGCAAGGTCTGCCCGGGTGCCAGCGTGTAAACGCCGTTTTGGCCACCCAGGGCGCCGACGTTGCCGGACACGTGCGGTGTGTGGCATTGCTGGCACAGCATGGGCGCGCGCGTTTTGAGCATGCCGGCAATGGTGCTGCCGTGCGAGTTGTGGCAGGTGCTGCAGTCTTCGGCCACCGGGTCGTGCTGCTGCACGAAGGGGCCGCGTTTTTCAGCGTGGCAGGTGTAGCAGGTGTCGTTGATGCTGTCGCGCTTGACAAGCTTGGGACCGGCCGAGCCGTGCACGTTATGGCAGTCAGAGCAGGCCATCTTGCCTTCAGGAACCGGATGGTGCGAGGGTTTGTTCAACTGCGTGCGTTGTTCCTTGTGGCAGGTGTAGCAGGTGTCAGCCTGGGCTTTCTTGTTGAGAATTTTGTCTTTGTTGACGTGCACCTGATGGCAGGTGTCGCAGGTGATACCCGCGTTTTCATGAGTAGAACCGGACCACAAGGCCCGTTTCTGGTCTTTGTCATGGCAATTTTGACAAGAGCGATTTCTGTCGTCAGCGGCCACCGTGCTGACCTTGCCAAACGTCTTGCCAAAAGTGACGTCGGGCTTGGGTTGCGGGCTGATCTTGGACGGATTGTAAGCATGCGCCTCGCTTGCGCCATGGCAACTGATGCAGTCAGGTGCACGTTTGTCAGCCACAAAACCGTGTGCAGACCGGCTGTTGTCGGTCAGGTCATCGGAGTCGTGACAGGTCACGCAGAAGGCGGCCCCGGTGGGCTCGGCCTCGGTGGCTGCCCACGCCGGGCTGAGCCAACCTGATACCAACAGGCCAGCGATGGCGAAAACGCGCTTGATTCTCATCCCAACTCCTTCATTCATGTTCATTTTTGGCCGTGAACCAGATCGACAGCCTGACGTGCGCCAACTGCGTGGCAGTCGTTGCAGGTTTCAGCCGGCAAGCCAAGGAGGTCCGCCTGCGTTTGGGTACCAAACACGGCGCCTAGGTCACCAATGTTCCGGGTGACGTGCTCAATCGCTTTGGCAGAGTCGTGACAGGCGGTACACGTTGCCACCTTGGGCGAGATGAC
>JALNWC010000070.1 GCA_023231075.1 Rhodoferax sp. | reverse complement strand
CATGTTCTTGATGGGCGACAAGGCCTGGCAGGCACTGGCGCGAAACGAGGTGAAATCATGCTCGCCAATGAGTTGCTGCGCGGCTTGCTGCATCAGCGCCAGCTGCAAGGGGCGATAAACCCAACCCACCCGGCCCTGGTCCAGACTGGGTCGCACTTGGGACTGCAACACCACGTAGACATAACGACGCGACAGCGCGCTGGCGCGGCAATGAAATGACTTCGGCACCACTCTGGCCCACTGCACCGCGATGTCGCGCGGCAGCAAGGCGTTGGGGCCGCGCACCCAGGCGGCCTCAGGGCGGTCCAGCGGCGTGTCGAAGTGCACCACCTGCATCAGGCCATGGACACCGGCGTCGGTACGGCCTGCGCACAGGGTCGAGACCCGGTGGTTGGCAAAGCGTGACAAGGCCTTTTCGAGCTGATCCTGCACGGTTTGCCGGGACGGCTGGCTTTGCCAGCCCTGGTAATGGCCACCGTGGTAGCTGATACCCAGCGCGACACGGACCCCAGGGGGCGCTTCACATGCCATCCGCAATGACCGTCAAAGCGGGCTCAGTGCCTGCCGCGCCCTGGCCTGAAGGGCACCATCCGCCTCATTGATGACCTGCTGGATCAGTTCACGTGCACCCTCTTCGTCGCCCTTCGCCTTGAACTCCTCGGCCAATGCCAACTTGGATTCAAGAGCGTCCGCGTTTATCAAAGGCGGCTGCTTGGTGGGCACGACGTCGCCGTCGTCCAGGTCCAGCGACAAGGCGTCAAAGTCAAACTCCAACAGGTCCATCGGCGCGCTGGCAGCCGCTGGGGCGGCCACCTCAGGAGCAGGAACAGGTGCCGGTGGGGGCGTCACCGCCGCAAGCTCAGGCACGGAACTCTCGGCAAGCACCGGCAGCGCTGATGCGGCAGCTTCAACTCCTTTGGCTGGCTCAAGGGAATCCAGGGAGAAATCAAGGTCGAAATCGAGATCCAGTGCGCTGTCTTCCGGCGTCCCGGCGGGCCGTGCAGGCGCAACGGGCGCGACTTCTGCGGTTGGCGCCTCCTGCGGCACCAGGGGCAGCGAGGGAAAATCTGGCAAGGGC
Source organism: Rhodoferax sp. (assembly GCA_023231075.1). Classification (GTDB taxonomy): domain Bacteria; phylum Pseudomonadota; class Gammaproteobacteria; order Burkholderiales; family Burkholderiaceae_C; genus Rhodoferax. The sequence continues at coordinate 8,274 of JALNWC010000070.1, read as the reverse complement.
GACGCGGGCACGGCAGCAACCGGCTGCCCTCCGGCAAGGTACATGGCGTTGCCCGGCTCCAGCGCCAATCCGGACGCGCATACCTGAGCCCATTGCGGCGCATTGTTCTTGAGCAGGGGATACGCCAAAGCCGCCATGGCCGCATAAGCTTTGGCATCCCGGCGCTTGGCATAGATGGTCAGCAATTTTTGATGGATCGCGACGCGCTCCGGCTGCTTGAGCAGCGCCTCCTGCAAGACTTCTTCGGCTTGCATGTCGCGGCCGTAAGCCAGGTAGACATCGGCCTCAGTCAGGGGGTCGGCGTCTTCCACCGCATCAAGCTGACTGGCTGAGTACCCCATGGCCGAGCTGGTGCCTGCGGTCTCCCGGGTCTCGACCTTCTGGCCGCCGCTGTTGCCAAAGAATGACTCGGCCTGAAAGCTGCTTTCCATGAAGGAGCTGTCAGTGGCCGCCATTTTCCGGCGCTGGCGAATCTTGTAAAAAGCCAGTCCGGCGAGCAAGAGCGCCAGGGCAGAAGCCGCTGGCAACAGCGGGTTTTCTGTCAGTTCATCCAGAAAACCTGAGGCCGGTGCGGTGACCGGAGCGGTCGCCGGGAGCGCCGGTGAAACAGGATTTTGAACACCGGGGACCGCGGCAGGCGCCGTTGCCGCAGCGGCAGCCGAAGCGGGGGCCGTGCCGGACGCAGCCGATGCGGCCGCCATCGAGGCCGCCGTTTGAGCCAGTTGATTGAGCTCATGGGTGTTTTGACTGATCTGGGCGGCCCGCGCGGCACCGTCCTCGGCGTTGCGCGCCAGGGCCATTTGCTCAAGATCAGCTGCACTTTGAACCGATCCCTTGGACAGGGTCAATTTGTCGGGTGTTTGTGCCGCCGCCTTTTTGTCGTCGACGGTGGCCTGGATGCTGCCGCTGACCGTGCGCTCGGCAGGTGCCAGTTGGGCCACGCCCGCGTTGCTGGCAAGCGCCTGCCGGTAACGGTTGAAGTCCTGGCTTTGAGCGGTGATGATTTGACTCGCTTGCGCTGGTGCAACGGCCGTGGCCTGCTTTTCGGTTGGCAGCGCCACGATGGCACCGGCCTTGATGCGGTTGATGTTGCCCTCGATGAATGCCTTCGGGTTGCCGCGTTGCAGGGCCACCAGCATCTGGTCCAGCGACACGTTGGACAGGCGGTGCGTCATGGCAATCCTGCTGGCACTGTCGCCGGGTCGCACCGTCACCAGGCGCTGCGCGTCATTGGCCGCTGGGGGCTCCGTTTTGACTTCGGCACGCACCACAGGCGGGCGCGCAACCGGCGGGCTGGCGGGCGCCACAGCGCGCGGCGTCTGGACCGTGCGGGGCGCCGTGACAGGCAAGGGGGCAGACAGGGGCGCGGACAACGGGGCCGAGAGTGGCCGTGTCACCGGCGTGGGGCGCATGTCGCGCGGATCAAACAACAGGGTGTAGTTGCGCACCACGCGACCGCTCTGCCAAGCCACGTCCAGAATCAGGTCGACAAAAGGCTCCTGCACCAGTCGGTCGCTGCTCAAGCGCAAATAGGTACGACCATCGGGGCGCTTTTGCAAAACCATCCTGAGGCCGGTCAGCACCGGGCTGTAATCGAGCCCTGCCGACTTGAAGCTGGCCGGCGCGGCGAGCTGAAATTTCAGCGAGTCGGCTTCATCGGCATTGATGTCCGAGATCTCGACTTCAGCATTTAGAGGTTCGCCCAACGCCGACTGCACCGCGATTCGACCAAGCGACAGCGCCAGCGCGTTGGATCCACTGAATGCCAAAAGCGCAGCAAGCGCGACGGCAGTGACTTCCCATCGACAGGACTTTGCAATCAATTTCTACTCCAGTTTTCAACCAGCAAAAGGCCGGACCACTTCGCAAGCATCCATGTCCTGAATTGGCAAATTCCGATGGGGATCGGTGGTGCGAACCCAGGCGGCTATCCACCGGCGATTCTATAGGGTGAAACAGGGCCACCCTTGCCCCAAAAACGCGTCACTTGCCCGGCAAGCTGGCGCATCTCACATGGCTCAGGCTTGCAGCAATATCCGCAACATGCGGCGCAGCGGCTCGGCAGCGCCCCAGAGCAACTGGTCGCCGATGGTGAATGCGCCCACATACTCGGGCCCCATGGCCATCTTGCGGATGCGGCCCACGGGAATCGTCATGGTGCCGGTCACGGCCACCGGGGTCAGGTCCTTGATGGTGGCTTCGCGGGTGTTGGGCACCACGTTGACCCACGGGTTGTCAGCAGCGATCATGGCTTCGATGTCGGCCACGGGCAGGTCTTTTTTGAGCTTGAAGGTCAGCGCCTGGCTATGGCAGCGCATGGCCCCCACGCGCACACAGAAACCGTCGACCGGTGTTTCGATGGAGCCGAAGTCGGCACCCTGGCCCAGAATTTTGTTGGTCTCGGCCTGGCCCTTCCACTCTTCCCTGGACATGCCGTTACCCAGGTCCTTGTCGATCCAGGGAATCAGCGAGCCGCCCAGGGGCACGCCAAAGTTGGCGGTCTCGGCGGCCGTGAGGGCGCGCTGTTTGGCGATCACCTTGCGGTCGATTTCAAGAATCGCGCTCTTGGGGTCGTCCAGCATGGACCGCACTTCGGCATTCAGCGTGCCGTACTGCGTCAGCAGTTCGCGCATGTGCTGGGCACCGCCGCCGGACGCGGCCTGGTAGGTCTGGGTACTCATCCATTCGACCAGACCGGCCTTGTACAGGGCGCCCACGCCCATCAGCATGCAGCTCACGGTGCAATTACCGCCGATCCAGTTCTTGCCACCGCTGGCCAGGGCCTTTTGGATCACCGGCATGTTGACCGGGTCAAGGATGATGACGGCGTCTTTTTCCATGCGCAGGGTGGAGGCGGCGTCGATCCAGTGGCCGCTCCAGCCGGCAGCGCGCAGCTTGGGAAAGACCTGGGTGGTGTAGTCACCGCCCTGGGCGCTGATGATGATGTCGCAGCGCTTGAGCGCATCGATGTTGAAGGCATCCTGCAGCGTGGTTTCGTTCTTGGCCTGCGCCGGGGCCTTGCCACCCGCGTTGGAGGTGGAGAAGAACATGGGCTCGATCAGGCCGAAGTCGCCCTCGGCCTGCATCCGGTCCATGAGCACCGAACCCACCATGCCGCGCCAGCCCACCAAACCCACCAGGTTACCAACTTTCATCACACTTCCTTTACAGATCAATCAAATAGTTATGGCTTCAGTGCCTTGACCACCGCGTCGCCCATCTCACGGGTGCTGACACGCGTGCCGCCCGCACTGAAGATGTCGGCCGTGCGCAGGCCCTGGGTCAGCACGAGCTTCACGGCGGCTTCAATGCGACCGGCTGCCTCGGGCTGGTCCAGGCTGAAGCGCAGCATCATGGCCGCGCTCAAAATGGTCGCCAGCGGGTTGGCAATGCCCTTGCCGGCAATGTCGGGGGCGCTGCCATGGCTGGGCTCGAACAAGCCCTGCTTGTTGGCGTTCATGGAGGCCGAGGGCAGCATGCCGATCGACCCTGTGAGCATGGAGGCCTCGTCGCTCAGGATGTCACCGAACATGTTGCCGGTGACCACCACGTCGAATTTTTTGGGCGCGCGCACCAGTTGCATGGCAGCGTTGTCGACGTACATGTGGTCGAGCGCAATGTCGGGGTACTGCAGGCCGACCTCGGTGACGATGTCTTTCCAGAACTGGAAGGTCTCGAGCACATTGGCTTTGTCGACGCTGGTGACGCGGCCCTCGGAGCCCGCGGCCTTGCGCGTGCGTGCCGCCTGAAAGGCCACATGGGCAATGCGCTCCACTTCGGGGCGGCTGTAGCGCATGGTGTCAAAGGCTTCTTCGGCACCGGGGAAATGCCCATCGACCGCGATGCGACGGCCACGGGGCTGGCCAAAGTAAATGTCTCCGGTCAGTTCGCGGATGATCAGGATGTCGAGGCCCGCAATCAGTTCGGGCTTGAGGCTGGACGCGTTCACCAGTTCTTCATAACACATGGCCGGGCGGAAATTGGCAAACAGGCCCAGGTGCTTGCGCAGGCCCAGAATGGCCTGCTCGGGGCGCAACGGGCGGTCGAGCGTGTCGTATTTCCAGTCACCGACGGCACCAAACAAAATGGCATCGGCCTCTTTGGCCAGCTTCAGGGTGGACTCGGGCAGGGGGTGGCCATGGGCTTCATAGCCGGCGCCGCCAACCAGCGCGGTCTCCATGTCAAAGCGCAGATCGAGGGCCTGAAGGACCTTGACGGCCTCGGCCACAATTTCGGTACCGATGCCGTCGCCGGGTAAAACTGCAATTTTCATAGGGGTGATGGATGGGTTGAATAACTTAACGTGAAAGAACACACACGTCATGCCGGACTTGATCCGGCATCCATGAATTCGGGGTCGTGGATTGCGGATCTAGTCCGCAATGACAACCTTCTTTCATGCTTCGGGGTGGCACGGCTGCCATGAACGTTAGGCCAGCATGCTGTGCGCCAACCAGGGCTTTTGTGCCAGGCGTTCAGCTTCAAAGGCCTTGATCTTGTCGGCGTGGCGCAGCGTCAGGCCGATGTCGTCGAGGCCATTGAGCAAACAGTATTTGCGAAAGGCCTGCACCTCGAACGGCAGCTCTTCGCCATCGGGTTTGATGACGCGCTGGCGCTCCAGGTCAATGCTCAGGGCATAGCCGGGGAAGGCCGCCACGTCGTCAAACAGGTGCGCCACCTGGGTTTCCGTCAACACAATGGGCAGCAAGCCATTCTTGAAACTGTTGTTGAAGAAGATGTCGGCGTAACTGGGCGCGATGATGGCGCGAAAACCAAACTGGTCCAGCGCCCAGGGCGCATGCTCGCGCGAGGAACCGCAACCAAAATTTTTACGCGCCAGCAGGATGGAAGCCCCCTGAAAACGTGGCTGGTTCAACACGAAATCCGGGTTGGGCTTGCGGCTGGCGGGGTCCTGGCCGGGATAGCCCGCGTCCAGATAACGCCACGCGTCAAACAGGTTTTGACCAAAGCCGGTCTTGCGGATGGACTTGAGGAACTGTTTGGGGATGATGGCGTCGGTGTCCACGTTTTCCCGGTCCATCGGAGCGACCAGGCCCTGGTGCAAGGTGAATTTTTGCATGGTGTGTCTTTGCTACTTCTTCGCTGCATCTTCAATGCTGGAACCGGCCTTTTGCAGGTCCTGGCCCACGCCCTTGACGGTGTTGCAACCGACCAGAACCAGCAGTGCAGCAACGATGGCCAAAGTGGTCAATGATTTCATTGGTGTTGTCCTTGAAGCTTGGTTTAGACGAACTTGCGCACGTCGACAAAATGGCCATGGATGGCGGCGGCCGCGGCCATGGCCGGACTGACCAGGTGGGTACGGCCACCCGCCCCCTGGCGCCCTTCAAAGTTGCGGTTGCTGGTGGACGCGCAGCGCTCACCCGGCTCCAGCCGGTCGGCGTTCATGGCCAGGCACATGGAGCAACCCGGCTCGCGCCACTCAAAACCCGCGGCACGGAAAATCTCGTGCAGGCCTTCACGCTCGGCCTGCGCCTTGACCAGTCCGGAGCCCGGCACCACCATGGCCAGGCGAATGTTGGGCGCCACTTTGCGGCCCAGTGTTTTCACCACCGCCGCCGCTTCGCGCATGTCTTCAATGCGGCTGTTGGTGCAGGAGCCGATAAACACCTTGTCCACGTACAGGTCGCTCAAGGCTTTGCCCGGCTCCAGCGCCATGTAGGCCAGGGCGCGCTCGATGGCGCCGCGCTTGTTGGCATCTTTTTCGCGGTCGGGGTCAGGGACCCGGTCATCGATGCCCAGCACCATCTCGGGCGAGGTGCCCCAGGTGACTTGCGGCACCAGTTGGGAGGCGTCGAGCTCGACCAGCGCATCAAAATGGGCATCGGCATCGGAATGCAGCGTCTTCCAATAGGCCACCGCCTGGTCCCATTCCACGGCGGCAGAAGCCTCGTTGGGCGCGTTGAAACCCGGGGCCAGGGGACGACCCTTGACATACTGAATGGTTTTGTCGTCCACCGCCACCAAACCAGCGCGGGCACCGGCTTCGATCGCCATGTTGCACACCGTCATGCGGGCCTCCATGCTCAGGGCACGGATGGCGGCACCACCGAATTCGATGGTGTAGCCGGTGCCTCCCGCAGTGCCGATCTTGCCAATGATCGCGAGCACCAGGTCCTTGCCGGTGCAAGCACGCGGCAAAACGCCGTCGACCCGCACCAGCATGTTTTTGGCCTTTTTGGCCAGCAGCGTTTGCGTGGCCATGACGTGCTCGACCTCGCTGGTGCCAATGCCGTGCGCCAGCGCGCCAAAAGCGCCGTGGGTGGAGGTATGGGAGTCGCCGCAGACCACGGTCATGCCGGGCAGCGTGGCGCCGTTTTCCGGGCCAATCACATGGACGATGCCCTGGCGTTGCGACATGAACGGAAAGTAGGCGGCGGCGCCATATTCCTTGATGTTGGCGTCCAGCGTCAAGACCTGCTCTTTGCTGGTCGGGTCGGTGATGCCGTCATAGCCCAGCTCCCACCCCGTGGTGGGCGTGTTGTGGTCGGCCGTGGCCACGATCGAGCTGATGCGCCAGACCGGGCGCCTGGACTGGCGCAGACCTTCGAATGCCTGCGGACTGGTGACTTCATGCACCAGGTGGCGGTCAATGTAGAGCAGCGCGGTACCGTCTTCTTCGGTATGGACGACGTGTTCGTCCCAGAGTTTGTCGTAAAGAGTGCGTCCCATGGTGATTCCTAGGTGAATCGCGAATTTTAAACGGCTCGCACGCTATCCGTGATCTATAAAAAACCCGCCGCTGTTGCCAGTCGGCGGGTTGGTCTAGTGCGCTATTGTTTAACGCTCGGCCACAGGTAAAACGTGACGCGTCACAGAACCCGTGAACAACTGGCGCGGACGGCCAATTTTGTACTCGGGATCGCTGATCATTTCATTGAGCTGGGCAATCCAGCCGACGGTGCGTGCCAGGGCAAAGACACCGGTGAACAGATTGACCGGGATACCAATGGCGCGCTGCACAATGCCGGAGTAGAAGTCGACGTTCGGGTAGAGCTTGCGTGAGACGAAGTAATCGTCTTCCAGGGCAATCTTTTCTACTGCCTTGGCCAACTTGAACAAGGGATCGTTCTCCAGACCCAGCTCCAACAGCACCTCGTTGCAGGTTTGTTGCATCAGGGTGGCGCGCGGGTCGTAGTTTTTGTAGACGCGGTGACCGAAACCCATGAGCTTGACGCCGGAGTTCTTGTCCTTGACCTGCTCCATGAACTCGCCGACCTTGGCAACACCCCCCTGACGCTGGATGTCTTCGAGCATGTTGAGGCAGGCTTCATTGGCACCGCCGTGGGCGGGACCCCACAGACAGGCCACACCGGCCGCAATGGCCGCAAACGGGTTGGTGCCCGACGAGCCGCACAGACGCACGGTGGAGGTGGAGGCGTTTTGCTCGTGGTCGGCGTGCAGGATGAAGATACGGTCCAGGGCGCGTTCCAGCACCGGATTGACCACGTAGGCTTCGCACGGCGTACCGAACATCATGCGCAGGAAATTGCCGGCGTAGCTGAGGTCATTTTGCGGATACATGTAGGGCTGGCCGATGCCGTACTTGTAGGCCATGGCCACCAGCGTGGGCATTTTGGCGATCAGGCGGATGGCCGCGATGTCGCGATGCTGCGGATTGTTGATGTCGGTGCTGTCATGGTAGAACGCCGACAAACCACCCACCAGGCCGGTCAGGACAGCCATGGGATGCGCGTCGCGGCGGAAACCGCGCAGGAAGAACTGCATCTGTTCGTTGACCATGGTGTGGTTGATCACGAGCTTGTGAAAGTCCTGACGCTCTTGCAAGTTGGGCAACTCACCCTTGAGCAGCAGATGGCAGGTGTCAAGGTAATCGCATTTTGTCGCCAACTGTTCGATGGGGTAGCCGCGGTACAGCAACTCACCCTTGTCACCATCGATGTAGGTAATGCCGGACTGGCACGATGCGGTCGACAAAAACCCCGGGTCATAGGTGAACATGCCGGTCTGACCATAGAGCTTGCGAATGTCGACCACATCCGGGCCAACCGTACCCTGGTAAACAGGCAAATCGATGCTGGGGCTGCCGTTGCTGAACGACAGGGTGGCTTTATTTTCAGCTAGCTTCATAGGGACCTTTCAGGTGGTTTTCTCAACATACTTAACACTTCGGAAACTTCGTCCTGCATGAGATGCGCGTCGACTTGGGCCAGGGTTTTGCGCCCAAGGTGCAGATCCAGCAAGTCTGAATCGCTTAAATCCATCAGAAGGTTCAGACCTTGCGTCTGCTTG